>MGXH01000062.1:0-9622 GCA_001801305.1 Gammaproteobacteria bacterium GWE2_42_36 | reverse complement strand
TGTCAGGACGAGCTGTCGAGGCGGCGGGAGATGTGGATATATTGTTGCTCGATAAAACAGGCACCATCACCTTCGGCAATCGACAAGCCACTGAATTTTTACCCGCGGATGGGGTTCCAGAAACCACTTTGGCCGATGTTGCGCAATTGGCTTCTTTATCCGATGAAACGCCCGAAGGACGCAGCATCGTCATTCTTGCCAAAGAAAAATATGGTTTGCGTGGTCGCAACATTCAGGAACTCGATGCGGTATTCGTCCCCTTCACCGCGCAAACACGCATGAGTGGTGTTAACCTGGCAGGCGGACGACAAATCCGAAAAGGCGCCGCGGATGCGGTCGATGACCACTTAAAACGATTAGGCTCATGTCTACCCGATTCCATCAAAATACATATCGAAAAAATTGCTAAACAAGGGGGAACCCCTTTGGTTGTCGCGGACAACAATCAGGCGCTCGGCGTCATTCATTTAAAAGATATTGTCAAAGGCGGCATCAAAGAACGTTTTGCTGAACTTCGACAAATGGGCATTCGAACCATCATGGTCACCGGAGATAACACCTTAACCGCGGCGGCGATCGCCGCAGAAGCAGGCGTGGATGATTTTCTGGCCCAAGCCAAACCCGAAGAAAAGTTAAAGTTGATTCGACAATTTCAGCGCGAAGGTCATTTAGTTGCCATGACGGGCGATGGCACGAACGACGCGCCAGCGCTGGCGCAAGCCGATGTCGCACTCGCGATGAACTCCGGCACACAAGAAGCCAAAGAAGCCGGAAATATGGTTGATTTAGATTCCAACCCCACCAAACTCATTGAAATTGTCGAGATAGGCAAGCAATTACTCATCACACGAGGTGCCTTGACCACGTTTAGCATCGCCAATGACATTGCCAAATATTTTGCCATTATTCCCGCGGCGTTCGTCAGTACCTATCCGATGCTCAGCGTTTTTAATTTGATGCATCTCAGCACGCCGCAAAACGCGATTTTATCCGCCGTGATTTATAATGCCTTAACAATTTTATTTTTAATTCCGCTTGCGCTGCGCGGCATTGCTTATCGACATGTGCCTGCCGCCAAATTATTGCTCGGCAATGTGTTAATTTATGGTGTAGGGGGATTGATCGCACCCTTCATCGGTATCAAGTTGATCGATCTTGTGTTGCAATTTATATAATCAATGGAATTTAAACGATGTTAGTCTTATGGCATGAAATAAAAAATCAATTAAAGCCGGCTTTTTTGCTGTTTATCTCACTGGCCGCTATTACCGGCATTCTCTATCCACTGTGCGTGACGGGTATCGCGCAACTCATTTTTCACCCTCAAGCCAATGGCAGCTTAATCACACTGAACCATGAGCCCATCGGCTCTACACTCATTGGACAATATTTTGATCGTCCCAATTATTTTTGGGGTCGTCCTTCTGCAACGGATAACTTTCCGTATAACGCCTTAGCCTCAAGAGGATCGAATATCGGCCCGACCAATCCAGAATTAGTCAAACAAATCGAAGCCCGAATCGATCAGCTGAAAAAAAGTGGATCCACCAACGGAAAAATTCCTGTTGACCTCATCACCGCATCCGGCAGCGGTTTAGATCCAGACATCAGTCTTGCTGCCGCTTATTATCAAATACATCGCATTGCCACTGTACGACATATTCCAGAAGCGAAATTACAGGACCTCATTGCGACACAAGCCGAAAAAAGACAATGGCGCTTTTTAGGCGAACCTCGCGTTAATGTATTAGCCCTTAATTTAGCGCTCGATACATTAGCGCCATTAAAATAGGTTGATTCACTGATGCCCATCGAAGAAAAAAGACCCGATCCAGAAGCGCTGTTAGCACGCATTAAAGAAGAAGAAAAATCTCAGGATAAGGGTCAATTAAAAATATTTTTTGGCGCCGCGCCCGGGGTAGGCAAAACGTATGCGATGCTACAAGAAGCACTCGAAAAATTAGCCGAAGGTTATGATGTCGTCGCTGGTGTCGTTGAATCACATGGTCGATCAGAAGTGGCAGCCATGCTTTCCAAATTCGAGCAAATCCCTCGTCAGCAGGTGATGTATCACGAGCGAGAATTAGAAGAATTTGATCTGGATCGAGCACTCGCCCGAAAACCGGGATTGATTTTAGTCGATGAATTAGCGCATACAAATCTCCCCAGTTCCCGTCACGCAAAACGTTGGCAAGATGTGAAAGAATTATTGCAATGCGGCATTGACGTTTATACAACTCTCAACGTCCAACACATTGAAAGTCTCAATGATGTCGTTGCGCAAATCACCGGCGTGACTGTTCGGGAAACAGTACCCGATGCCATTTTAGAAGAAGCTTATTCTGTAGAGCTGATTGATTTACCGCCGGACGATTTATTAAAGCGTCTAGAGCGTGGTAAAGTATACGCGCCTGAACACGCTAAAATAGCGACTCAAAGATTTTTCAACCGAGGCAATTTAATTGCCCTGCGCGAATTAGCGTTACGCGCGACCGCAGCGCGCGTCAATGAGCAAACACTCACCTATCGCGAAGCACAATCCATTCAGAAGTCCTGGCCCACCACTGAAAAATTGCTGGTGTGTATCACACCGGAAGCATCCGCCAGCAAATTAGTTCGCGCTGCAAAACGCATGGCAACTCGTTTGCAAGCGGAATGGTTTGTTGTTTACATCGAAACGAATCATCGAAATGAATTATCCAAAATAGAACGCCATCATCTACTCAATCAGTTTCGTCTCGCAGAAAGCTTGGGCGCCAAAACTTCTACGCTAAATGGTCGAGATTATGTGGAAGAGTTATTGCAATTTGCCCGAGATCACAATGTCACTAAAATTGTGATGGATAAATATTTTCGGCAAAAACACAAACATTTCATTTTTGAAAATATCGCCGACAAACTCATTCGCAATAGTGGCGATATTGATATTTATCTCATCCAAGGGGGTTACGATAAAAATCTGCGCCTGCTCCCCACCCTCCATCTCAGACCAACCAGCACTTGGCAATCTTACACGCGGGGAGTTTTGATCGTCGCGCTTTGTACATTACTCAGCTTTGTACTTTCTCATTTTCATTTTCAGCTCAGCAATCTCGTCATGATTTACTTATTAGGGATTGTCATGATCGCCATGCAAGGACGATATGGGCCTACTGTTTTAGCCGCTTTATGCAGTATCGTTGCCTTCGATTTCTTTTTCGTTTCGCCTCGACTTGCGCTTGTTATTGAAGACACGCAATATCTCATTACATTTTTTGTCATGCTCATTGTCTCTCTCGTGATCAGCCAATTAGCGATCATGCGGCGAAGGCAAAATGAGGTCATGCGACTACGAGAACGAAGAGCCGCTGCGCTTTATGGGCTCAGTCGTCAACTCGCCAGCGCGCGGGGTCTTGATAACATTTTAAAAATTAGCGTCCGTCATTCTGCCGAATTCTTTGCCAGTCATGTCGTTGTCTTATTACCCGATGAACAAGGACATCTCGTCGATAAAGCGCACCACGGCACCGATTATGCGCTCGACGAAAAAGAATTCAGCGTTGCACAATGGGCTTATAATTTCGGACAAATCGCCGGTTTTGGTACGCAAACTTTGCCCTTTACGCATGCTGTTTATTTGCCTTTACTGGGAGAGTCCAAAATTGTCGGCGTTTTACGTGTTTTACCGGTTGATGCCAATTCGATCATGATCCAAGAGCAAATGCATTTATTAGAATCTTTTGCCAATCAAATTGCGGTAGCCATTGAGGCAGAAATGGAGACGGCGACAAAAAAATAAGTTCTGCAATAAAAAAAATCAGAACACTCTATACTGCTTTCAACCCTCATTTTACGCCCGACAGTAAATTCGCTTCGATGAACGTATCCAACTCACCATCCAAAATCGGTTTCGGATTACGTGTTTCGAGTCCCGTGCGCAAATCTTTCACGCGCGATTCGTCTAAAATATACGAACGAATTTGATGCCCCCAACCGATATCGGATTTGCTTTCCTCGAGCACTTGCTGCTCGGCTTGTTTTATTTTCAACTCCCGTTCGTATAATTTTGCTTTTAATTGTTTCATCGCTTCTGCGCGATTTTTATGCTGCGAACGTTCGTTCTGACATTGCACAACGACGTTCGTGGGAATGTGTGTAATACGTACCGCTGAATCCGTTCGATTAACATGTTGTCCGCCAGCCCCACTCGCACGATAGGTATCAACACGCAAATCCGCCGGGTTAATATCCACTTGAATCGAATCATCGACTTCAGGATAAACAAATACCGATGCAAACGATGTATGCCGTTTGTTATTCGCATTGAAAGGCGATTTTCGGACCAGTCGATGAATCCCTGTTTCGGTGCGTAACCAACCATACGCATAAGCACCGGAAAATTTAATCGTCGCACTTTTAATACCGGCGACTTCACCATCCGATACTTCCAACAACTCCGTCTGAAATCCATGCCGTTCGCCAAATCGCAAATACATACGCAACAACATATTTGCCCAGTCTTGAGCTTCTGTCCCGCCCGACCCAGATTGAATATCTAAATACGCATTATTGGCATCGAGCGGCTGATCGAATTTTCGACGAAATTCTAATTCGGCAATTTTTTTCTCCGCTTGATTTAAATCGTCAGCGACACTTTGCATCGTCGCCGTATCATTTTCAGAAAGTGCTAACGTTAATAACTCTTGTGCATCTTGTAGTTGATGATTTAATTCCTGAATAGTCAGAACAACCGCTTCTAATGTAGCGCGATCTTTACCCAGCTGCTGCGCGCGTTCGGGATTATCCCAAACATTTTGTTGCTCTAATTCGCGATTGACTTCATCTAAACGTTCGACTTGAGTGTCGAAGTCAAAGATACCTCCGAAGCTCAGCCAACCGATTATTGAAATCCACCAAACGATCTTTGATCACATTAATTTCCAGCATAAAATAATTTCCTCTCGTCATCGTTCATGAGCGCATCATATAACAAACGATCCGTTTGGATAAGAAAAAATTGATGGCGTGAATTTTGATCTTGCGGCATAATTAAAATTGGTGTTTTGACTTGAAAAGTCTAATTTTCAATGTAAAATGGAGTTTGAAAGTCAAAATTGCAACGCTCTGTAGCCTCATCTCAGGAGGAAATGTATGTTTGATCGCTTATTAACACTTCCCTTTAAAGGTAAAAAAAGTTTTTTTCTACTCGGCCCTCGAGGAACAGGAAAAACAACATGGATCAAAAACCGTTTACCTAATGCATTATACTTAGATTTATTAGACTATTCGCTTTATCGGTCATTACTTAGCAATCCTCAACATTTAGAAGCCTTAATCCCACCCCAATATAAACAATGGATCATTATTGATGAAATACAAAAAATACCGGCTTTACTAAACGAGGTACATCGCCTGATTGAACATAAACAACATAAATTTATTTTAACGGGCTCAAGTGCTAGAAGCTTGCGAAAAAAAGGAGTCAATTTGTTAGCCGGACGCGCCCTCTCGTACCATATGCATCCATTGATTGCAACAGAACTGGGCGATCAATTTAATCTTAAAAAGCTGTTACAGTATGGCGCATTGCCTTCTGTCTTTTCTGAACAAAATCCTAAAAAATTCCTGGAATCCTACATTCAAACTTATCTGAAAGAAGAAGTTTTGCAGGAAGGTCTTACTAGAAACCTGAGCGATTTTGCGCACTTTTTGGAAATTGCAAGTTTTTCCCAAGGATCACTCATTAACATGAATGCGATAGCACGCGAAAGCGGTATTCATCAAAAAGTCGTGATAAATTATTTTACTATTTTAGACGATTTACTGATCGGCTATCGATTGCCCCCATTTAAAAAGCGCGCAAAACGAAGATTAATTACACACGAAAAATTTTATTATTTTGATGTGGGTATTTATCGATGTTTGCGACCGACAGGGCCGCTCGACAGTCCAGAAGAAGTTGGTGGTATTGCGCTTGAATCGCTTTTTTTACAGCATCTACGTGCAATCAACGATTACTTGCAATTAGGTTTTCAATTATTTTTTTGGCGAACGAGTACGGGACATGAGGTTGATTTCATTGCTTATGGTGAAAAAGGCTTATTGGCTTTCGAAATCAAGCGCGCAAAAACAATCGACAGCAAATCACTCAAGGGATTGAAAGCCTTTCAACAAGATTATCCGATGGCAAAATTATTTTTAATTTATGGCGGAGACCACGAAGAATATCATAGTGCTGTTCGCGCAATCCCTTTTGAAAAAGCGTTATTGGAATTGCCCACGTTATTAACGTGAATTTTCATTTCAGACTGACTGCGATAATAATGTTCGCACGGGCACTACCATCGGTTCATGCAATGTAAAGCAATCTCGTTCGACAAAAGGCATCATATAACAAACCGCTATTCGGGAAGAAAAAATCGCTCCTGGCGCGTGCTTGATAGTTATAAAAAAGTTATTTTCGCAATCCTACAGGGTTTACGTCAGTCACCAGCGGCATACCTTCAGAATTCACCGTTGGAATGACGCTTTCAGGGAAGACTCGCAAACTCTGTTCAGAAAAACATCTAAAAAAAGCAACATTTAAGCCTCCAGTAGTAATTATTGGAATATTATTTTTGAAAAAACCACAACATTGTAACAGGCGGTATACAGATTCTAGAGGAAGACCTGTTTCAAACCCAGCAATACAGCCAATCGTCGAAAAAAACAGGCAGGCAGGAATAGCCGCAGGTAACTCTAATGCAAATAACGGCAAGGAGAAAGCAGCTCCCGTAAGGCAACCAGCAGCACTAAGTATTACCGTATCACTCGCAGTATTGCGAAGACAGGTACACGATTCCGCATCTGGTTGCTCTGATTGCTTTTGAAAACACCGTACAATCATGCTATTTACCCTCTTATTTTTATTATTTGGTACCTATTCAGGCTGTTTTGATAACAAAAATCAAAACAGCGCTGAAAAAAGTAAACTAAAGTTCTAGCTAAACCTCATAGACATTGATGTTGATGGGGCTGCGACGACGGTACCCAAGGAAGTCGGCAACCTGCGCATTGTTCCGCTGGGCAATGGCGGCCCTCCTGCGGGAGGAACTGAAGGGCCAGCTGAAGGACCCACAACGCCGGAAAGAAATCCAGGCGATACCGATGTGGGCACTCCTCTTTTAAAACCCGTTGGGTTAGGATAAGTTACGTCTGGCATGTTTTCACGTTTAAATGTTCGCCATAACTCAATAAGTTGGCTCGTACGTTGACATGCCTCAAAGACTGAAGAGAGAGAAGCTTCGTGGATATTCGTCACATTGCTTGCGCTAGGTGATAGCGCTGCGAAGTTTATCCCACTCAAACTTGGATCAACACTACCCATTGGCTGAGGGAATAGCGCAATAAAGTTTTCAAAAACTTTTTGTAATTTAGCCCGCATAACCGAATCCAGCCCTTCCATTTCACAGCATATCACAATACAACCGCTCGGTGTTCTATCCGGGTTCACTTGTTTGGTCAGATATAGCCTACCCGGTTTTTTATCTCTTGAAAGCCAACCTGCTAGGCATTCGATTACAGGCACTTTCTCTTTCGGATCTTGATTCTGGCTACGATTAAATTCATCACAAGCACGAGCGAATTCTTGATAAGCTAGTGAAGTTGCTGGATTGATAGTTATAGACGTATTAACCCTAGAATAACGCGCGCAAATTCTTAACTTTATTTCCGCATCATGCACTGTTTTCCACAGATTGGCCGTGAAAAGCCCTGATAAGGGATCTCTTGCTGCTTCTCTTGCCGCTTCTATCCGCAGATCTCCTGAGCTACTCTCGGCATCCGCCCCCGATGCTGACGCTTTTCTAAGAACAACCGTGTTAGTTTGACTCAGTGTGCCAGCAGCTGATCCAGCTGTTCCCACAGCGGATGCAGTTGAACTGCTCGCCACGTCAACGTTCGCACGTGGCGATCGGTGTGAGGGAGGTGCCATATGATCATCCCCCATTGCGCCTACCATATCTGGATGCACTTCAGCACCAGCCGTTGCGCCAGCAAATACTGTACCACGTAATTCAGGTGCCGCTGCGCCAGCTGTTGCGCCATAAAATCTTAAATCTCTCATTCCATCGGAAACTGATTGCGGGTGAGGTTGTCCTGAAACGAGTTCTGAACCCGCATCCGTACCTGCCGCCAGGACTGATGGTGGTCTAACAATACGTGTGGTTGTTCGACTCAGCAGTGGTGGTGGTCTACCATCGCTCGCAGCAGCTGAAGCAAACCCTCTCGTTCCTCCAGCGCCTCCACGTGGTTCTCTGGTGAGTATTGCAAAACCAGGGCATCTCGAATCTCCATAAGCACGAACAACGGCTGCTGGAGGGACAGCACCCCCTTCAGTATGCGGAGTAGTGTCCGCATCAGGAACAACTTTATTTCCAAGACTTGATTGCATAATTCCCTCAACATTAAAATAATTATTAAAATATGAGTTTCGCGTTTTGTGCAAAACTCGTGTGGCAATGAAACGCTATGATTGTAACGCATGAACCTTAAGAAAACCTTAACGTTATAGATATTCTTTCAATTTCTCGAGGACGAGTTGAGAGAGTTTTTCTGTAGACACCATTTCGACAGAAGCAATTTCTGACTGACCAACGGGATCTAGACCAGCCGCTGATCGTTTAGCGAGTAACGCGTGTTGATGCTCATTCGATAAAGTCATCGGCGTGCCCATTTGCCGTGCATAAAAATCAATCTTCGCTAAGTGCTCGATCAATTCGACGCGCAAATACGCTTGCTCGACATTATCGCCAATCGCGATGACCCCATTGCCTGCAATCATAAACGCATTCGACAGCGCTAACATGCTCGCCATAATAGAATCATTTTCAGCGTCTCCCGGCATTGCAAACGGTGCGACAGGGATCATCTCGCCAAGCGACACAATTGCTTCGGGCAAGGCGGGCACAATCGGCAATCCGATCAACCCACGTGCGGTTGCAAATGGTGGATGTGCGTGCACTACGGCTTTCGCTTTTTCATTGACGCGATACGCGACTAAATGCAATTTGATTTCTGAAAATGGATTGCCCATGCCTTCGATTTTTTTGCCATTTTTATCGAGCGTAATAATCATCTCGGGCAGCATGTTGCCTTTGCTCACGGCAGTTGGCGTTGCGAGCAACACGTCATCGAGTCTGGCCGAAATATTGCCATCATGATTCGCGCCAAATCCTTTTTCATCAAGCTTGAGGCTGTATTTAACAATTTGTTGAATCAGATAACTGCGACGATCGCCCATGTTGTTTCTACTCCACATTATCAGTATACGAAAATATCAATCTTTGCTCGTTCAAGAATTGAGAAAATGAATCGCTTCACTGGATCCCGCGGTCATTGCCGCGGGATGACAGAAGCATCACATAAAGCAACACGTCGCCTATCAGGCCCAGCTTATCCCAATTGTGTTCCACTGCGTTTTACGCGCATGTCGTTTAATTGTAATAAAATTCTTTGTGCGGCTTCGGCGGCTGAATCAATTTCGGATTCACTCCCACTCATAATCAATCGACCGGATGCACCAAACGGTTGCACTTGAATGAGTTTCACATTCGCGGCTTTTAACGCTTCATTACAGGCAATGATCAAATACGCCGCTGGCGTT
>MGXH01000061.1 GCA_001801305.1 Gammaproteobacteria bacterium GWE2_42_36 | reverse complement strand
AGATTGCTTGAGTCAGAATCAAGAGTGCTGCCATTGCACTACGCCTCAACACGGAATGCATTATACGTTTTTTTTATCGTTTGCCAATATGCTCGTTGCTCGTTGTTGCTAACAGTAATTATTTGGTCCAAGGATTCAAAACGACTTAGAATTTAAAATGGAAATGCGGTGATATCAACGTTCAGAAGGCTCGTCGGGATCAATGCGTTTATTTTTAGCGGAAATATGTCGTGCTTGACGTTCGATATCAATGTATCGATCAGTGATGGCGCTCGAGCTATGTCCGGCATCATCTCTGACATGTTCTCGCGGACGATGTTTCACATCTTCTGAAATGCCGGTGTGACGTAGCCAGTGTACGGTAGCAGACATGAGGGCTTCGGCATCATCTTGAAATCCATCTGCGCGTAATTGTTCGATGGCACGGTCAAAACATTTTTGAACAATGGATCGAATGTGGCGTGTGCTGCTAATGGGGCCTTTGCCGGTTGCTTTGGCAATGAGGGGAGTTGTATCACCTCGGGCGGGTAGCGGAGCAAGACCTAAAGCGAGTCGATATCGTTTTAATGCGTCGAGCATCGAATCGCTGACCGATATATCGCGCTGTTTATTTCCCTTACCGACCGTCGTAAACCACCAATTGCTATCTTGGTCGAGATAAAAATCACCCATTTGCGGAATCCATCGTTCGCTCGCCGCGAGTTCCGAAATGCGTAGATACATACCAAATAAAGCGCTCATCATGAAGAGCGTTCGCTCATCTTCTTCGGGATTTTCAGTCGCCATTTTTTTGGCCGTTTCGATCACATACGCCCATTGTAATTCGCTGAGTCGTCGAACAATGGCTTTAGATTGTTGTTTGCGAATGAATTTGCTTTTTTGTCGGATTTGTATCACGGGATTTTGGCCGAGATAATTTTCTTGAACAAGGAAGTTAAAGAAACTGCCTAAAATCGCAAAAACCGCCTGAATTGCTTTTTGTGAGAAATTAAATTTTTTTTGAGTCGGTATTTCTCCGTGTCGAAAGGCGGATTTAGAAATACTTGCTACAAATGGTCGCCACTCGGCATGCGGCATGCGCAGACCTTCTTTTAAAATAAAACGCGGCACATTTTTAGTGCCGATCCAACTTTCTGGTGGGAATTGGCAAAAATAAATGTAATTCTCAATATCTTCTCGATGGATTTCTTTCAGCGTTTTTTTGGCGATAAACCAAACCCACTGCAGTAGCCGTTCTACTTCTCGACGATACGCATTAAAAGTGGCCTCGCTGCCGAGATAACTATAAATAAAGCGCAATCCTTGCTCGTAATCTTCTTTGGCATTCGATGGAATACGTGGTGGTATGATAATGCCCCGCTTGTTTTCAATGAGCGATTGCACTTCATCGAGTGAGTCGAATAAAGGTTCCGGTATTGCGATCATGAGAGATTCACATTAGGTTGTGGCAACATGGCTTTTGCTTTCATAATGCGCACATAGGATTCATCAATTCGTTTTTCTGAAATGAGTCCTTTTTGGATATCCGTTTTGACAATCTGAATCACTTGTTGCGCAATATCGGGTTGATACTGTAATTGATTGCCAAATAAAATAATATCCGCGCCGGCATTGATGGATAGTCGAATTGCTTTTTCGAGGCCATAATGTTTAATGATGGCGCCCATTTGCATATCGTCGGTAATGACAACGCCGTTGAAATGCAATTGATCACGTAGCGTGCTCGTGATCATTTTGTGCGATAAGGAAGCGGGGTAATGATCGGGATCCAGTTGGTTATTGATGACATGACTGACCATCACCAACGAGCACGCGTTAGGATTCGCAAATAGTTTTTCATAAGGAAGTAATTCTTGAGTATGCCAGGTGGCTGTTTCATCGACCATGTCGTCATGCGGGTTATCAGAAATATTACCCAATCCCGGAAAATGTTTATAAGCGCAGAGAATGTGATGATGCTTAAAAAATTTTGAGAATATTTCAGCGCGATTGACGACATGCATGGGATTGTCTGAAAAACTGCGTTCGACTTTACCGATAATGGAACTGTTTGGATTGAGATCGAGATCAATGACAGGCGCAAAATCGAGATTGATACCAGTCGCGTTTAACGTTTTCATTAAACGTCCTGCGTAATAATACGTAAATGCGACAGGTAATTTCCCAAGCATTTTGGCAGAAATCATTTTGGGAAATCCGTAGACAGGCTTTAATCGATTGACGTTGCCGCCTTCCGCGTCAATGGCGATGAATAAGGGATAAGTCGAAGGCTGATAGCGCTGTGTGGCAGTTTGTAATTGTTGTGTTAAAACGCTTAATTGAGCCGGGTTTTCGATGTTTTTATGAAAGTCTTTTGTTTTCATATTGTAATCGAATAATACAACGCCGCCGATACGTTGGTTTTGAATGTCGGCCATAACGGGTGATTGAGGCGTGAGCGTTGTGCCGTCAAAGCCGATCATGATCATTTGTCCGATTTTTTGATCTAATGAAACGGTAGCAGAAGAATCGGCAAAAGCAGCAGAAATCGAAAAGCCTATCAATAAAATGGCACAGGCTAATTTTTTATACCATGATCGATGTTTTTCCACGATGAATCCCTTATTGTCAGAATAAACGCCACTTATTCTATCGGATGTTGGGTGGCGTTAGTACGATTTTTTGTGATGAATTGTTTGACTCATGTTTCTTTATCGATCTCAGATAGCAGCCTGTAAATTTAATAACCGATTCTTAAAAGAACTGCTAAACTTAGCGCTATTGCATCCTATAAAACCAAAAGGTATTGCTATGATTTTACAATTAGCGGAAGAAACTTTTTTAAAAGCCAATGATTTGTCGATGCACGATTTAGAATCGGTATTGTCATCCTTATTGCGTCATCGGCTTGATTATGCGGATCTTTTTTTTCAACGTGTTTACTCAGAATCTTGGTTGTTAGAGGATCATATTATTAAAAGCACGAATTTATCGATCGAAGAAGGCGTCGGTGTTCGCGCTGTGATGCAAGAAAAAACAGGATTTGCTTATTCCGAAGATATTCATCTAAGTGCGTTACGTAAGGCAGCTCGAGCTGCAAAAACCATTGCACGACGCGGCGGTAGCGCCAAAACCACACCTAGCGTCTCGATGAGTGCCATGCCTCGTTTATATGAACCGTTGAATCCTTTAATGACCTTATCCGAACAAGAAAAAGTTGAATTACTGCATCGTGTAGATGCAGCAGCTCGAGCTCAAGATCCTCGTGTCACGCAAGTGATTGCTAATTTATCGGGCATGTATGAAATTGTTTTAGTGCGAGCGAGCGATGGGGTTTATGCGGCCGATGTGCGTCCTTTAGTTCGATTGAATGTGAGCGTCGTGGTTGAAGATAAAGGGGCTCGAGAAAAAGGCTATTTTGGTGGCGGGCAGCGTTCGGGGTATGAGTTTTTCTTACAAAATCATTTAGTGACGGATTATGCGAAAGCAGCTGTCGATGAGGCGTTGATTAATTTAAGCGCCGTTGATGCACCGGCAGGATTAAAGCCCGTTGTGTTGGGTGCGGGGTGGCCGGCGGTTTTATTGCATGAAGCAGTTGGGCATGGTTTAGAAGGTGATTTTATTCGCAAAAAAACTTCCGCTTTTGCCGATAAATTTGGCCAAAGAGTAGCCTCTTCTGTTTGCACGATTGTCGATGATGGAACGTTATCGTTGCGTCGCGGTTCGCTCAGTATCGATGATGAGGGAACGCCGACGCAAAAAACGGTATTGATCGAGAATGGTATTTTAACTGGCTGTATGTTGGATAAACAAAACGCACAATTAATGAAACAAGCTTCCACCGGGAATGGTCGTCGAGAAAGTTATGCGCATTTGCCGATTCCTCGCATGACAAATACGTATTTATTGCCGGGTGACTATTCGGCAGAAGAAATTATCGGCTCGATTCAAGATGGTATCTATATTGAAAATATGGCCGGTGGGCAAGTCGATATTACTTCAGGGAAATTTGTTTTTTCAACAAGCAAAGCGTATTTGATTGAACACGGCAAAATTACGGCACCCATTAAAGATGCAACATTGATTGGTAATGGCCCTGAAGCATTGATGAAAATCAGCATGGTTGGTAATCAACTGGAATTTGATGCAGGTGTTGGCATTTGTGGCAAAGATGGGCAATCTGTACCGGTGGGGGTAGGTCAGCCGATGATTAAAATTGATGAGATGACGGTGGGAGGAACGCGTTCATGAAGGAATTAGTACAACTTGAACGAAGCATTAAAAAAGCGTTAGCGGCTGCAAAAAAATTTGGGGCGACTTCAGCGGATGTTGCATCGGCGATAGAAGATGGTTTTAATGTGATCGTGCGAGAAGGTGAGGTCGAAACGTTAGAATATCACCGAGGTCGATCGTTGGGAATTACGGTTTATTTTGGTCAGCGATTAGCCTCTGCTACGACGACGGATATTCAGCCTGAAAAAATAGAAGCGATTGTTCGTTCCGTTTGTGAACGTGCTAAATTTACCGAAGAAGATCCTTGTGCGGGATTAGCGGAACCCGAGTTGATGGCGCGCGAATTACCTGATTTAGATCTTTATCACCCTTGGGAGATCACTCCAGAAATGGCGGTTCAAGAGGCGATCGCTTGTGAAAAACGGGCAAAGCAATGTGATCAACGTATTGTTAATTCAGAAGGTGTTTCCGTGACGAGCGTAAGGCAATTTTCGGTTTATGGCAATACGCATGGATTTATCGGTGCTGTGCCCTCGACGTTGCATTCAATTTCTTGCAGTTTGATTGCCGAACAAAAGGGGCAAATGGAGCGAGATTATAGTTATGCCGTTGCACGAGATAGTGCTGGGTTGATCGGTGGATTTGATTACATTGCCGATCAGGCCGCCGAACGAACGATTCAACGATTAGGCTCGCGTAAATTATCGACGCAAAAAGTCCCGGTGCTTTTTGCATCTGAAGTGGCGAGAGGCTTGTGGTATCACTTATTATCCGCTATTAGCGGAGAGCAGCTCTATCGTCATTCAACCTTTTTGCTCGATCATTTAGAGAAGCCCATTTTCCCCTCATTTGTCCAAGTATATGAAGACCCCTATTTGCCGAAAGGGTTAGGGAGTGCCGCTTTTGACCATGAAGGTGTTGCCACACGAAAACAACATTTTATTGAAGGTGGTGTGTTGCGGCATTATTTATTGAATAGTTATACCGCGCGTAAATTGGGTATGCAGACAACAGCCAACGCAGGCGGCGCGCATAATTTATTTGTGTCGCATCAAGGGGTGGATTTGCGAGATCTTATCAAAAAAATGGGTAAAGGATTATTAGTGACGGAATTGATCGGGCAAGGGGTAAAATTAGTGACCGGTGATTATTCACGGGGCGCAGTTGGCTTTTGGGTCGAAGACGGCGAGATTCAATTCCCAGTCTCTGAAATTACGATTGCGGGCAATTTGAAAGACATGTTCGCCCATATCGTCGCTATCGGGAAAGATAGGGATCCGTATGATGCGATTCAGACGGGTTCTGTATTGATTGAGGAAATGATGATAGCAGGCATGTAAAAACAGACAATTACAATGTAAATTAAAAGTGTTATCTGAATAATTACTTCATCTTTTTCACCAAAGTAAGCAGTTGTTGAGGGGAAAAAATGTTTGACCTTTTTTAAGTTCAGAACGACAATGAGCGGATTTTTTGAGTGGTATGTGTGAGATCAATGGAGCGAAATTAAAACATGAATGATTTAGAAGATAAATTGCTTGAGACAGAAGAGCTAGAAAGCAACGCCCCTCATAGAGGGATTTATCTATTGCCGAACTTGTTAACGACATCGGCATTATTTTCTGGTTTCTATGCGGTTGTTGCCGCGATGAAAGGACAGTTTGAGACGGCGGCGATTGCTGTTTTTATTGCGATGATTGCGGATGCCTTGGATGGGCGTGTCGCTCGACTCACGAACACTCAAAGTGCTTTTGGTGCAGAATATGATAGTTTGTCCGATATGGTTGCTTTTGGGATGGCGCCCGCATTGATTACTTATAGTTGGGTGCTCCATTTCTTCGGGAAATTAGGCTGGCTGGTTGCTTTCTTTTATACTGCTTCTACGGCGGTTCGATTAGCGCGATTTAACACCCAAGCATCTGATAAGCGATATTTTACGGGGTTACCTTGTCCATCAGCGGCTGCTTTTATTGTGGGTATGGTTTGGTTACTACAAGTTTATCCTGTCAATATCAGTGCGCATTGGTTAGGTTTTGGCATGACCGTCTGCATGTTCCTAGCAGGTACGCTCATGATCAGTACCGTTCGATATAGAAGTTTCAAAGATCTCGAAATGACAGGAATAACTTCTTTCTTCGTTGTGATTGCGATTTTATTATTTTTTGTCGGCGTCGCTTTGAATCCGCCGGTCGTTTTGTTTGCTTTGTTTGCTGTGTTCGTCGTGTCAGGGCCGTTAGGTGCTTTATTTCATTTCAAGAGAAAAACCCTCGATTAAAAAGGATTAGCGGCGTTGCGCTGTTGTACGATCGTCATTGCGAGACGTTAAGCGCCGCAGGAATCCAAGTTTCAGTTAAGAACAATAACCTTCACGGGCGTGTGCAGAGATAAAAAAACAAAAAGTCTAAAAAATAATGGACTTTTTCTCATTACTTCTGCTAAGCTTTTTTCTACTTACATTCGTAAGTTTCCTTTTTAAAAAACCGTTCAAAAACAGGTTCATTTTCTGTTGCCATTTGATATGGCAAGCAGAATTTTTTTAATTTTCAATTAATGTTAAAGGAGACACTTTATGTCTATTCGAAAAATCATGATCACCGCACTCGCGGTTTGTGGCGTTATCTTTGCATTACCTTGTGCGGCTGAATCGACGGCTTCACACGAGTCATCGGCAAAGAAAGCTTCGGTTAGCGCGCAGCCTGTTAACATCAATACGGCGGATGCTAAAGCTTTAGAAAATGTTAATGGTATTGGTCCTAAGCGAGCGGAAGATATCGTTGCTTATCGGTCCGAACATGGGGATTTCAAATCTGTGGATGATTTGAGCCAAGTAAAAGGGCTCGGTAAAAAACGATTAGAAAAAATCGCCTCACAAGTGACTGTGGGTCATTGATCCGAATGTTGGGGTGCGGTATTCGCGCCCCGATCCGCATTTTTTTGAAGAGGCTGGTCAATCGCTAAATATTTCGGGTATACTTCACTCCTAAAAAATTGGAGACAAGTATGAGCTGGTTAAGAAAATTGCTTCCATCCATATCGCATGGAAAGAAAAAAGAAATTCCAGAAGGGATTTGGAATAAATGCGAAAATTGTCATGCCGTTCTTTATCAATTAGATCTGGATAAGAATTTATTTGTCTGTCCAAAATGCGGTCATCATCTTTACCTTCGAGCCCGAGATCGATTGAGTTATTTTTTGGATGCCCAATCAATGGTTGAAATCGCTGCCGATGTTGAAGCGCAGGATATTTTAAAGTTCAAAGATAAGAAAAAGTATAAAGAACGACTACAGCATTCTCAGAAAAAAATCGGCGAAAAAGAAGCGCTGGTTGCGATGCAGGGTTTTTTATGTAAGATTCCTGTCGTGGCTTGTGCGTTTGAATATCAGTTTATCGGCGGATCGATGGGTTCTGCTGTGGGCGAGAAATTTGTTCAAGCGGTTAATATAGCGATAGAAAATAACATCCCCCTGATTTGTTTTACGGCTTCAGGCGGCGCGCGTATGCAAGAAGGCCTGTTGTCTTTATTTCAAATGGCAAAGACAAGTGCAGCGCTCGCGAAATTAGCCCAAAAGGAAATTCCTTATGTGGTGGTTTTGACCAATCCAACCATGGGTGGTGTTTCGGCCAGTTTAGCGATGCTGGGCGATATCATTATGGCCGAACCGAAAGCGTTGATCGGATTTTCAGGGCCGCGCGTGATTGAACAAACTATTCGTCAGACCTTGCCAGAAGGATTTCAGAAGAGTGAGTTTTTATTGGAACATGGTGCGATCGATATGATTGTTGATCGCAGACAATTACGTGAACGCATTGCGCTATTGCTCGCAAAATTGACGCATCAAAAAGCGATTTTTGAACAACCCGTGGCGTAATAGGAGTGAGGATTGAGGGATTTTTCATTGCTACGCGATGGATGCTTATATTGGACATTCTTGAAGGGGCGCGGCTACGATTGAAATTATCGTTGATATTATTTTATGTCTTGTATGCCGTCATCCCGCGGCTTGACCGCAGGATTCAGATTGCGAGCACCCATTTGAAAATATTCTTGCAATCTAAAATAATATCATTGTTGTTCCATACTTTATTGCTTGTTACTTTATCCCCTCCAGTTAAACCACAAGGAGACAATTTTAGCGCTCAGGAAGAGAATAAATATTTATTACGAAACGATTTTTTCCCTCAATCGTTGGTCGAATGGCTGACATTTTTAGAATCGCCCCGAACTGTTCGCTTAATAGATAATACTTTTTCGCTCGCATGTGCAATTGTAGATCAATTTACCCCTTGGTTTCTGTTTGGGAAAATTGCCGTGGTCACGGGATGACAATCATGAAAAATCCATCACGAAGCAATTCCAGCCCTCAATCCTTGACCGAATGGCTAATGTTTTTGGAATCCTTAAAAACTGTTCGTTCGGTGCCAAATTCTTTTTCTTCTGTTCGTACTGTGATAGATCGATTAAATCTTTGGCCTTCCTCGGAGGCAGTGATTACAGTGACTGGAACGAATGGCAAAGGATCTTGTGTCGCCGCGTTGGAATCTATTTATTTGCAAGCCAAACTTCGTGTCGGCGCGTTTACTTCTCCTCATTTATTGTATTTTAATGAGCGCATTCGCGTGCAAGGAGAGATGGCAAGTGATGAAGCGATCTGTGAAGCATTTAATGCGATTGATGAGGCGCGTCAGGCATTGTCTCTCAACTATTTTCAATTTTCTTTTTTAGCCGCGCTCTTTTTATTTAAGCGAGCGAATCTTGATTTAATTATTTTAGAAGCCGGTATTGGAGGTCGATCCGATGTGGTCAATTTGATTGACACGGATTTGGCAATTATAACCAGTATTGATTTGGATCATTGCGACGTGTTGGGATATACCAGAACTGATATTGCACGAGAAAAAGCCGGTATTATGCGTGCGTATAAACCTATTATTTGTGGAGATAAAAATCCACCGTCAACCTTGTCGGAGATAGCTAACAACCTTGAGTCACCTGTATATAGTCTCGAGAAAAACTTTTTTTATGAGTCATCGGGACAAGAATGGACTTTTAAGTCAGGCGATCATTGTTTCGAACATTTACCGATCCCTGCAATTGATTTAGCGAATGCAGCGGCTGCGCTAATGGGAATTCTTTGTTTGCGATCTGTTTTTCCTGTTTTTTTTGAGGCAATCAGAAAAGGATTGAAGCAGGTTTTTTTGCCGGGACGATTTCAGTCCATTGATTATTTAGGACGAAAAATGCTTGTGGATGTGGCGCATAATCCCGCGGCGGCTGAACATTTCTTTGATCACTTGAGGCGGATTTATCCAGAACGTCGTATTCATGCGATTATTGGCATGCAGAAAGATAAAAATATCCGAGGTGTGTTTGCTGCATCGATACCCTTTGTGGAGAGATGGTATTTGATATCTCTCCCGCTGCCACGTGGCGCAGAGGCCGAATTTCTTGCAGCTAAGCTTGAAGAAGCGGGAGAGTTTCGTTATCAAATTTGTGAGAATGTCGATGAGATGTTAAAAACAGTGCTTCAAAACACGACTGAAGCAGATTTAATCGTTGTTTTTGGTTCATTTGTGACAGTGGCAGAAGTGATGAAGCGGATTGACGATTGAGGGAAGTCGCTACGCGACGATAAAAATGGTAGTATGTTTTTGAGTAAATAGTTAAACAATCAAGTGAGATTTTTCCATGTTCAAAAATATTTTATTTGTCTGTATTGGGAATGTTTGTCGAAGTCCGATGGCCGAAGGTTTTTTCCAACATCAATTGCAGCAGTGTCAATCACCGATTAAAACAGCATCGGCGGGATTGCATGCTTTGGTGGGCGAACCGGCCGTGGCAGAGGCCCAAGAAGTGATGAGACAAGAGGGCGTTGATATCAGCGCGCACCGTGCACAGCAAGTGAGCGAACAATTACTCATCGACGCTGATTTGATTTTGACAATGGAGGAGGGGCATAAAAATGCGCTGCACAAAACATGTCCTTCTGCGCGTGGGAAAGTTTTTTTATTGGGGCATTGGAGTGACTTTGAAATTTATGATCCTTTTAGGCAATCGAGCCTTGTTTTCGAACAAACCTGTTCATTAATTCAACAAGCCTGGGATGATTGGCGACCAAAGCTCGTAAAATAATTTTTTTTGTTGGAAGAGATCGATATTTTTAGTAAGATCGATCACATTCTGAATGTGGCGAATCTTAAGGATGATTTGATGAAGCGTGCTTGGTTATGGGCGGGAATAGTTTTATTTATTTTTGTTGCTGGGTGCTCATCAGCGCCTGGTACTTACATGACGAAATCCGATCTAAAATCGTATTATGATGTACAAGGACGTTTGTTGAGAACACAGATTATCCCTATTGATCCCTCTTTATCTAAAGCTGATTTGAGTGTTCCTGCGGTATATTCGATCGAACCCTTTGATGTTTTAAATATTATTGTTTGGGATCATCCCGAGTTGTCGGCACCCAATGCGTCTTCAATGGCGAGTGTTGAAACAAATGCGGTTACCGCGAATCAAAATACTATGGTGGCTGCTGCGGTCAATCCAAATCAGGTAGGTGGTTTCGAAGTAAATGAATCCGGAGAAATTTATTTCCCTTATGCCGGCGCGGTTAAAGTTGTTGGCCGCACGCCAGAGCAGGCGCAAAAAATATTAGCCGAACGATTGTCAAAATATTTTCGTCACCCTCAAGTGACGATCCAGGTTAATTATTTAAGCAAGAGGATTCATCTTATTGGTGAGGTGGTCAAGCCGGGAGATGTGGAGTTAACAGCGAAACCTATTTCTATGATGGAAGCATTGGATATGGTGGGCGGGGTGAATACGCAAACATCTGATACGACACAAATTTATTTGGTTCGAGGTAATTTACAGAGTTTCAAAGTGTATGTGATCAATGGAAAGAATCCGATGTCACTTATTGCCGCCGAACATTTTTATGTAATGCCAAATGATATTATCTATGCCGCACCGTCAGGGGCAACAACCTGGAACAAAGTATTGGGTCAAATATGGCCGACTATACAAGCTGTTTGGTTTACCAAGTCAATTCTTGATTATTAACCAGTCATCGAATGAGCGTAATTTTTTTGTAACAAGGGTTTTATTAGATGGAAATGGATATGTCGAATAGCCAGAAAATGAGAGATAGTCGACGTTATTCTGATTCTCATCAGTTGGCCGATGAAATCACCTTTCAAGAATTATTATCAGCGTTTTATCAACAAAAATGGTTTGTATTTTTTGTGACGTTCAGCTGTTTTATTGTGACGTTTTGTTATACTTTGACTATTTCTCCATTGTATCAGACGAGTGCGTTGATTCAAATAGATAATCAACAAAAGGGATTGGGCTCTAGTTTGGAAGGGATTACTGAGCAAGGGAGTGTGCAGCAAAGTTCTCCTATAGACATAGAAAAAGCCTTGATGCAATCGCGTTACATTTTAGGCCCTATGATCGAAGCGTATCATTTAAATATTACTGCAAAACCTCGTTATTTTCCTGTGATTGGAGTTTTTTTTGCGCGTATTAATTCACCGTTATCTTTTTTGTTTCCTTCTTCTTATGTCCGAAATGGCGAATCGATTTCTGTTGATCAGTTTGAAGTTCCTCCTGATATGCAAGAGCAGATTTTTTTGATAGAAGCCAGAGGACACCAGCAGTACAACGTATATATGCCGGATGGACGTTTATTACTCACAGGGATGGTGGGACAAATGATTACTCTTCAGCAGGATCCTCGATATAAAATTCACGTCAATTATCTGAGGGCGCATCCGGGGGCAGAGTTTGAGTTGATTGATCAATCTATTGCTACTATAGCCGATACCTTTGCTCGTCATTTGCTGATGATAGATATTGGTTCTCGGAAGCTATCAGATGGAACACAAATTTCACTGGCTCCGACCGGTGTGCTTTCTATTGCGCTTTCGGGCGGGGATGAAAATAAAATTTCAGCCATGTTGAATACAATTATTCAAGATACGATTGAAAAAAATTTAGAACAGAAAAATACTGCGGCACAGCAAGTATTGAATTTTTTCCATCAACAGTTGCCGATTGCAGCAGCTGATTTAAATCAAGCTGAAACGTCGATCAATCAATATCGATCAAAAACGAAAATGCTTAGTTTAAGTTCGGAGGGGACTTTTTTATTACAGCAGGTTTCTTCTTTGCAACAGTCACTAGAGCAGTTGAAATTACGTAAAGCAGAATTGTTGCTATCTTATACAGAACAACATCCGCTTCTACAGGCGATCACGGAACAGGAAAGTCAACTGACAGCACAATTAAAGGTATTAGATAATAAAGTTGGCATGTTACCGGCATCGGAACAAAAGCTGGTTGGTTTTGAGCGGACTATTCGAGTGAAAGAACAGATGTACTTAGCGTTGCTCACAAATATTCAGCAAGCAGAAGTGACGCAGGCGGGTATCGTCAGCGATATCAGGGTATTGAGTTGGGCAACTTATCCAACCGAAATGCCTTCAAAAAAAATGATCATTATGTTAGGCGGTATTATCGGCGGTTTTATTTTATCGATCATGGTGATTATCATACGCCTACTGTTTGTTCGCAAGATGGATGAACCAGATTATGTCGAAGAGCAATTGGGTATCTCAATTTATGCGATCATTCCGCATAGCTTAGCGCAAGAAAAAATCGCCAAAGAGATACGCCGGAAAATCCCTGGCATCAACTCTTTTGTATTAGCGAAACGGCACCCCAAGGATTTAGCGATGGAGGGTTTAAGGAGTTTGCGAACTACTTTACAATTTGCTGTGGCCGAAGCGAAAAATAATATTTTAGCGATTACGGGTGCCTCTCCCAGTATTGGAAAATCGTTCGTGACAACCAATCTGGCATTTCTTCTGGCTGATACGGGGAAAACGGTTTTGCTCATTGACTCCGATATGCGTAAGGGGAAAATTCACGAACAGCTATCAAAACGTCATGCCCCTGGCTTAGCGGATCTTTTAGAGGGGCAATTATCTTTTGATGAGGTAAAGCAGCCCATTTCTGATAAGATCGATTTTCTTTCAACAGGGAAGTATCCTAGTAATCCCTCTGAGCTCCTCATGAAAGATCATATTGAGAAATTTTTAAGTGAGGTTTCCGCGCGATACGATATTGTGTTAATAGATACCCCGCCTGTATTGGCGGTTACTGACAGTGTAATTCTTATGCAATATGCTGGGACTAATTTAATGGTGATTGGGTCAGGCCAAGAAACTTTAAGTGAAATTTCACATGCAGTGAAGCGTATAAAGAAAAATCAAGTGACGATACATGGATTGGTTTTTAACAATGTTGCAAAACAAAAACATGCCTATGGATATTACTATTACTATGATTATGGGTCGAAGCAAAAGTAGTTGAGATACTACTTATAACATTGATGTGTATGCAAGGGTTAATCAGTAATGGTTTTGTGATGATATGAGGAATTAGTGGGATGAATCGAGTTATTCAGGATAGAAAAATCAAGATTGCTTTGGCGGGGTGTGGCCGAATTTCTAATTCACATTTCAACGCGATTCAAGTTCATCATGATGAGATAGAGCTTGTCAATGTTTGTGATCATAATCCGCTTGTTTTAAAAAATGCCGAGGCGACTTATAATGTTGAGGGGTTTCTTTCATTAGAGGCGATGCTGAAAAAAACCGAAGCGGATTTGATTGTGTTATGTACGCCCAGCGGTATTCACGCTAGACAAGCTATTCAAGTAGTCCAAGCACGAAAACATGTGATGACTGAAAAACCAATGGCAACTCGTTGGGAAGATGGGTTGAGTATGGTGAAAGAAAGTGATAAAGCAGGGGTATATTTATTTGTTGTTAAGCAAAATCGCCGCAATGCTACTTTGCAGCTTTTAAAAAAGGCTATTGATCAAAAAAGATTTGGCCGAATTTATATGGTTAATATCAACGTTTTTTGGACAAGACCACAAGATTATTATGATCAAGCGAAATGGCGGGGTACCTGGGAATTTGATGGGGGAGCTTTAATGAATCAGGCGAGCCATTATGTTGATTTGCTCGACTGGTTAATTGGCCCAGTAGCTAGCGTTCATGCAATGACCGGAACATTAGCACGACATATTGAGGTAGAAGATACGGCTGTTTTGAATTTACGTTGGCGTTCAGGTGCGTTAGGTTCTGCGAACGTGACGATGTTAACGTATCCAAAAAACCTAGAGGGATCAATTACTATTTTAGGAGAAAAGGGCTCTGTAAAAATTGCTGGTATTGCCGTGAATGAAATACAACACTGGGAATTCGCGGATAATCAACCAGGAGATAAATTGATTAAAGACATTAGTTACCAAACCTCTTCCGTTTATGGCTTTGGGCATCCTTTGTATTACGAAAATGTGATTCAAGTTTTGCGTGGAAATGCAGTGCCAGAAACTGATGGTCGAGAAGGTCTCCGGTCTTTAGAATTATTGATTGCGGCCTATTTGTCAGCGCGAGATCGATGTGAAGTGAATTTACCATTAACATACTAATATTACTGAGGTTAGAGTCAAAATGATCCATCCTACTGCTATTGTTGACATGGGAGCATGTATTGGGGAAGGAACTTGTGTTTGGCACTGGACACATGTGTGTGCCGGCGCGCGTATTGGACAGCGCTGTTCATTAGGACAAAATGTTTTTGTGGGGAATAAAGTTATTATTGGCGATCGGGTTAAAATTCAAAATAATGTGTCGGTTTACGATAATGTTACGTTGGAAGATGATGTGTTCTGTGGGCCGAGTATGGTTTTTACAAATGTTTATAACCCTCGTTCAGCTATTGAGCGAAAACATGAGTATCGAGATACGTTGGTAGAAAGGGGCGCTACTTTAGGGGCTAATTGCACAATCGTATGCGGCGTGACGATTGGAAAGTATGCCTTTGTAGGTGCTGGTGCTGTGGTGAATAGAGATATTCCTGCTTATGCGTTAGTTGTTGGGTTGCCAGCCCGGCAAATTGGGTGGATGAGTGAATTTGGAGAGCAATTATCATTATCTTTAACAGATAATGGCAGGACACAGTGCAAGCATAGTGGGCAATATTATTTATTAGAAAATGGACAATGTAAAAAAGAGTAAGATTCAAATGGAATTTATCGACTTGAAAGGACAGTACCGCTTAATTGAAGCAGATGTTCATCAACGTATTAGAATTGTTTTAGATCACGGTCAGTACATTATGGGGCCAGAGGTTTTTCAGCTCGAAGAAAAACTGGCCCAATTTGTTGGTGTGAAACATTGTATTGGTGTTGCCAATGGAACGGATGCGTTATTGATTGCGCTCATGGCGTTGGGTATTGGCGTCGGAGACGAAGTGATTACAACGCCTTTTTCATTTGCAGCGACAGCAGAAGTCATTTTGCTGCTAGGCGCAAAACCCGTTTTTATTGACATTAATCCTAAAACTTATAATTTAGATCCTAATTTAATTGAAGCGGCCATTACGCTGAAAACAAAAGCGATTATGCCTGTCAGCCTATACGGTCAATGTGCTGATTTTGATGCGATTAATACGATAGCGAAAAAACATCATCTAGTAGTGATTGAGGATGGCGCGCAAAGCTTTGGTGCGACTTATAAAGGGAAACGATCTTGCAGTTTATCGACCATTGGGTGTACCAGTTTTTTCCCTTCTAAACCGTTGGGTTGTTATGGCGATGGCGGGGCTTGTTTTACCAATGATGATGCGCTTGCAAAAGCGATGAGAGAAATTCACGTGCATGGCCAGGATCGTCGGTATCATCATGCACGTCTTGGTATTAATGGTCGATTGGATACGATACAAGCGGCAATTTTGCTGGCTAAATTTGAAATTTTCCCTAAAGAGATTGAGTTACGTCAGGGAATAGCAGCTCGATATAACGAGTTATTAAAAATGAAAGGTGTTGTGCTCCCGCATATTGAGCCGCAGAATAGTAGCGTTTATGCTCAATATACGATCCAAGTGGAGAATCGTGATGCTGTGCGTAAAAAGCTAGCCGAAAGCGATATTCCAACAGCTATACATTATCCGATTCCATTACATCATCAGCCAGCTTTTCAATCGGATTGCATTTGTGAAAAAGCGGATACAGCGGCAATGCTCGTTGTGAGTTTACCGATAGGGCCTTATTTGAAACAACAAGATCAAAGCCGGATTGTTCAATTATTAACCAGATTATAGATACATAGCATGAGTGATTATATAAAAATAGCTACGGTTATTGGTGCCAGGCCACAGTTTATCAAGGCTGCTGTTGTGAGTCGTGAGCTAAAAAAATACAAAGATATTCAAGAAATCATTATTCATACGGGCCAGCATTATGATTGGAATATGAGCAGTGTTTTTTTTGAAGAAATGAATATCCCAAAACCGAATTATTTTTTCGATATTAATGGTTTAAATCATGGCGCTATGACAGGTCAAATGCTTGAAAAAATAGAATTTGTTTTGTTAAAAGAAAAGCCTAGTTTGGTATTAGTGTACGGAGATACGAACACTACGTTAGCGGGCGCATTGGCGGCTAAAAAACACCACATCAAAATAGCGCATATTGAAGCAGGACTTCGGAGTTTTAATATTAAGATGCCAGAAGAAGTGAATCGCATTATAACGGATCGAATAAGTGATTATTTGTTTTGCCCAACAGAAAAAGCAATTGAAAATTTAAGGCGAGAAGGTTTTAATAGTATTGGAGCGAAAATCAGTAATGTCGGCGATGTAATGTATGATGCGGTATTGTATTATTCCGAATTCTCGGCAAAATATTCCAGTATTATTTCTCGACTCAATTTAAATGATTTCATATTATGCACGATTCATCGGGCGGAAAATGTGGATTTTAAGAATAGATTAAAGTCAATAATAGAAGCGTTAAATCATATTTCAAAAGAAAAAAAAATCGTATTACCATTACATCCACGAACAAAGAATTTCATCAAACAATCAAATATCAAGCTGAATTTCGAGCCTATTGATCCAGTTGGTTATTTTGATATGCTAGAGTTACTAAAACATTGTCAACTGGTTATCACAGACAGTGGTGGATTGCAAAAAGAAGCCTATTTTTTCGATAAATTTTGCATCACACTGCGTGATGAAACGGAGTGGGTAGAGTTGGTTGAAAATGGGTTTAATCAGTTAGCCGGCGCTGATCCAGATAAGATTATTATGCTATATGAAGGTGCATTAAATCAAAAAAATCATTTTGCAGCTTCTTTATATGGGGATGGACAGTCGGCAAAAAAAATAGTCAAGGAAGTTATGTTATGATTTATATTTTGTTACCTGCCTATAACGAAGAAAAATCGTTTAATTACTTGCTTCCAAAATTGGATTCATTTTTTAAAGAAAAATTAAAGCAAAATTACCATTTAATTGTGTGTGATGATGGGAGTAAAGATGGGACATTGAGGGAATTAAATAGCTTTCAAAAAGTTTTATCGATGACTATTATTCAACATAAAATCAATCGTGGCTTAGGTGAAACGATCAGAGATCTTTTTGAGAAAGTGACTGAAATGGCAGATGATAATGATATTATTGTCAGAATGGATTGTGATGATACACATGAACCTGAATTTATTAAGGGATTGATTGATAAATTGAATGAAGGCTTTGATGTGGTTATTGCGTCAAGGTTTGTTGAGGGGGGGGGGCAATCTGGGCTTTCAGCTTATCGAGCATTTATTTCTAAATCAGCTAATTTATTCATGAAATGTTTTTTTCCTATTAAAGGGTTGAAGGAATATTCTTCTGGTTTTCGTGCTTATCGAGGCAAGATACTTAAGCATGCAATAAAAATTTACGGTAATGATTTTATTCAGTTAAAAGGGCTTGGCTTTACATGTACGTTGGAAAAAATTGTCAAACTTAAAATGATTGGAGCGAGATTTGGAGAATCTCCTTTTATCTTGCATTATGATCAAAAAAAGAGTGAATCAAAAATGGTTTCATCGATCACGACACTCGGGTATTTGATGCTGGCATTATTATATTATTGGCCCTGGGGTGGATGGCGTAGAGGGTATCGAGATGTTGAAAAATTAAGGGATTAACATAGAGATGTGTGGGATATCTGGGTTTTATTCAGATCAAATTAAAAATCAAAATAGCCGCGAACGTCTTTTAAAGACCATGCTTAAAAAAATTGCTCATCGTGGCCCAGATGGCCAGGGTGAATTTTTTCATCAATCTTTATCGTTAGGGCATGTGCGGTTGTCTATTATTGATCTCGAGCAAGGCGTTCAACCTATGATTTCGAATGATGGACGGTATGTTATCGCATTTAATGGCGAGATTTATAATTATTTAGAATTACGTCGGGATTTGATTCAGAAAGATCATCAATTTACAACAAGCTCAGATACTGAGGTTTTGTTAAATTTATTTATTGAGTATGGGGAAAAATGCTTAGACCATTTAAATGGTATGTTTGCATTTGTGATTTTTGATAAAAAAAATGATAGCTTATTTATTGCGAGAGATCAATTTGGCATTAAACCTTTTTATTATACAACTAGCGAAGGGCAGTTTATTTTTGCTTCTGAAATCAAGTCAATTTTAGCCTTTCCAAATGTTTATACGGGAGTTGATGAGCATTCATTACATGAATATTTGACTTTTCAGATGATATTAAAGAAACACACTTTATTTAAAAATATTTTCAAGTTAGAACCCGCGACTTATATGATAATAAAAAAGGGGAGAATTGTTGAAAAAAAATGTTATTGGGAAGTGAAATATCATGTTGATGAAAAGAAATCAGTAGAACAATTTTCAGATGAATTATTAGCTTTATTAGAAAATACAATTCAGCATCAAATGCGATCAGATGTTCCGGTAGGTACTTATTTGAGTGGTGGACTGGATTCCAGTATTGTGACGGCATTGGCTTCAAAAAATCATGAATTACAATTACATACTTTTACGGGCGGTTTTAAGGAACATCAAAAATATGATGAAACACGATATGCTAAAATTGTAAGCGACTATTCTCACTGTAAAAACCATGTGATTTATCCGAATGCATTGGATTTTATCAACCATTTTGAAACATTGATTTATCACATGGATGAGCCTGCCGGGGGCCCTGGAATTTTCCCTCAATATATGGTCTCGAAATTAGCCAGTAAATATGTCAAGGTTGTATTAGGTGGCCAGGGTGGAGATGAAATTTTTGGTGGGTATGCACGGTATGCTATTGCCTATTTAGAGCAATGTTTGAAAGGCGCGATATTTGAAACACAGAACAAAAGTCAATATGTAGCAACATGGGCAACAATTGCTGAAAATTTACCGTTGCTGAAACAATACGTGCCATTGTTGAAATATCAATTTGCTGAAGGTTTATTTGATGATATAGGTTGTCGTTATTTTCGCTTAATTGATCGGTCTCCGAATTTGCAGCATATTTATAGGCAGGATTTTTTAAGCCATGGGTATCAAGAGAGTTTGTTCAATAAATATCTACAGATATTTGATCAACCTTCAACGCCATCTTATTTAAACAAAATGACTAATTTTGATCGCATGACGTTACTGCCAACATTACTTCATGTTGAAGATCGTATGAGTATGGCTATGTCGTTGGAATCTCGAGTCCCACTTTTGGATAAACGTATTGTTGAATTGGCAGCAGCAATGCCGCCATTATTGAAATTTTATGGTGGTAAACCAAAAGCGATGTTATTAAAGGCGAGCAAGAATATTTTGCCTCAAGAAATACTCAATCGAAAAGATAAAATGGGATTTCCAACACCATTCAATGAATGGCTCGCAGGACCGCTCAAAGAATATGTGCTTGATATCCTAACTGGTCAAACGGCAGTAAATCGCGGGATGATTAATGTAGCGGGGCTTGAAAAGCAAATTAGAAGTAATGATTTATTTGGTCGTGATATTTGGGGCGCATTAAATATTGAAGTTTGGTTTAGGACGTTTATCGATCAATGTTAACAATTAAAACTGACATACAGAATCAAGCCTGGCTTCGATATATTCTCGATGAATTTATATGTATTAATTTGGCAACATTTGATATTCGGATTCAAAATGTTACTGATTCTAATAGCGAAAATGTTTTATATTACACGCGCAATATTTTGAGTCACTCTCATGCTTCTATTTACTGCTCAAACTCTCCAAATCCTGGCGTTCACACTGTTTGGTTGTTTGATAACTTGTTTGTTTTTCCGGAAACAATGACCCAGGAAAATTTTTTTTTAAACTATGATTTGTTTTGGAACGCATTTGTATTTTTATCGCGATTAGAAGAATATCAGGCTGATTTGAGGGGGATAAAAATCACAAGTTATTGTTCAAGACATCCTCGTCTTGATAAAAGCACATTTCTAATTCCTATTGTTAATGTTTTGTTTAATGAATTAGCGGCGTTAATTAAGCAGTATTTCCCGGAATTAAAATTTCATGAAAAGAGAAAGCCATTTGTTCAATGTTCTCACGATGTTGATTATATCAATAAAACATTTCAGTTACGTATTAAGCATGCTGTTTTTCATGGCTATCAATCATTAAAAACAATCGTACAGCCAAAAGTTTGTTGGAGGAATATAAAAAAAACAGTTCGATTTCTTGTAACCAATCCATCTTATTGGTGTTTTGACTATTGGGCGGTGCTTGAGAAAGAACATAATATCCGTTCTGTTTTTTATATCTATGCGAAATCAGGAGAGCGTAGATTTAAAGCATGGTTAATTGATCCTTCTTATGAAGTTAGTACAAATGAACGGTTGAAAAATAAATTAAAGGAGCTTTTGAATGATGGTTTTGAAATAGGATTGCATGGCAGTTATTTTAGCGCAGTAGAAGAAGGCCTGTTGAAAAAGGAAAAACAAATTTTAGAGAGCGTATTAAATCATAAAATCAAAAAAACACGCCAGCATTGGTTAAATTATGATGAGAAAATAACGCCGTATTTGCATGAATCGTTATTTCAGGATGATTCAACGCTAGGGTGGAATGATCAGATGGGGTTTCGATCTGGATGTGCAAGCCAATATCGGCCATTTGATCATGATAACCAGCGACCTTTTGTTTATCTTGAAACTCCACAAATCATGATGGATTCTCATATTTTTGATTATGCGTGCGATAAAAATGAGGCGGAAAAACAAGCGTATGAGTTATTATCTAAATTGAGTGTCTTCAAAGCGAGTTATGTTTCAATCTCATGGCATCAGCGAGTTTTTTCTGATGATTATCAGTGGCACAAGGTTTATGAGCATATATTGAGGAAATTACATGATATATAAATGGTTACCCTATTTTCTCTTTAAGCCTTTATTCGGGGATCGAAGGCGTTGGGGACTGAAAGCTGATCCGAATGATGCTGATTTCAAACAGTGGTCATCGAATTGTTATATGCAGTTTTATCATGATAATCAAAAAGGAACTATTGGTTCTATGGTAAATCATTATGGTTTCAGGATTATGCGTCACGTTGATCTGACTGGGAAAAGAGTGCTGGAAGTGGGCCCAGGAATTATTGAGCATCTTAGCTATAATCATACCAGACCCGAAAGTTATTTCTTGGTGGACATTAAAAAAGAAATGTTAACTCAATCAGCGGAGCAGCTGAAAAAATACGGAATACATCAAGTTAAAATGATACAAGTCACCGGTACTCATTTGCCATTGGAGACTGATTCGGTTGACATGGTGATTACTTTTCATCAATTAGAGCATATCTATGAATTAGACCAGTATGTTCAAGAGCTCAAACGAGTATTAAAGCCTAGCGGACTGATTGTTGGTGCGGTGCCTGCTGAGGGGGGAATGGCATGGGGAGTTGGTCGATTTTTAACAAGTCGACGTTATGTAAAAAAAAATATGCCAATCGACTATGATAAAATAATATGCTGGGAACATCCAAATTTTGTGAACAAGCTCAAGCAGATATTAAATAAAAATTTCGAATCAATCAAGTCCATTAAGAAACCATTTTGTTTTTTGCCAATGGATTTTAATTTAAGCTGGTCGTTTATCTTTAGGAATGTAAAATGAGTAACAAAACAATACAAGATGTGGAAGCTTTTTGGGAGATGAACCCATTATGGACAGGGGAAAGCTCAAACAAACCTGGGTCAAAAGATTTTTTTGAAGAACATAGAAGCACCTATATCGATGATTGTTTTGCGGGAAGATTTGATGAGAGAATCATTCCTAAAGAATTGAGCTGTAATAAGGTATTGGATTTGGGGTGTGGCATTGGTTTCTGGTTAATTGAGTTAGCGACACGAGTTAATGGCGAATTAGTTGGCGCTGATTTAACAAATCATGCTTTATGTTTATCAAAAAAGAGATGTGAAATTTATAGTGTTAAGGCTGATTTTTCAAAACAAAATGCAGAATCGATGACTTTTGACTCAGAAATGTTTTCCCATGTTAATTGTCAAGGAGTTATTCACCATACCCCAAATACGCATAATACAATTCAAGAAATTCATAGAGTGTTACAAAAAAATGGAACAGCGAGTATTAGTGTTTATTATAAGAATATTTTTTTGCGTTTATGGCCTGTTTTTAGACCTATTGCAAAATTAATTAGTTTGGCAGGAGGTGGATTGAAAGGGCGAGGCAGGGAAAATATATACTCAGTTAAAGAGATTAACGAGATTGTGAGAATCTATGATGGGAAAGAAAACCCAATTGGTAAGGCATATTCAAAAAAAGAATTTTTATCTATGCTAAAACCCTATTTTCAAATAGAAGAAACATTTGTGCACTTTTTCCCGGCGAGAAGTTTGCCTTTTAAAATTCCAAGAGGGCTTCATCGATTTTTAGATAGGCATTTTGGCTTTATGATCTATGCAAATCTTCGGAAGATAAAATAATTTTATGTACGTACAAACAGTAAAAAGCAATCTTTCGAAATTATTAAATTTATATAATTTGGACACTTTTTCCCGAGCATATGGTTATGGCGATCGTGAATATTGGGCTTGGAAAACGAAAGATTTTGTGAATGGAACTATGCAAGGTGGTGTTCACGCGCTGGCGATTTCTGTTAAGTTGAAAATTATTGATAACGAAAAATTTATTTTAAATGTGATCGATTCAGCGATTCGCGCAATAGAGAAAATAAGACATAAAAATGGATCAATGATTGAAGCCTATCCGAATGAACATTCGTTTTGTGTGACCGCTTTAGTGGCTTTTGATGTGCTTTCAGCTGTTAAACATTTAGGAGAGAAGCTTGATAGATATACAAGGAAAACATATCTGTCGATTGTGAAGCCGCTTATACATTTTATTTCAATCTATAATGAAACACATGCCTTGATATCAAATCATTTGGCAACAGGCGCGGCAGCAATCACGTTATGGAATAATTTGATGCAAGATAATAATCCACGGGATCAACAATTATTAGAGGTTATATATCAGCATCAGTCGGATGAAGGATGGTATCGAGAATATGAAGGTGCTGATCCAGGATACCAAACGCTTTGCGTCTATTATTTATTTTGTATTTATGAGATTACGAAGGATAAAAAACTTTTAGAAAGTTTGAATAAGAGCGCTGGTTTTTTAAAATATTTTATTCATCCGGATGGTACGATTGGAGGATTATATGGCTCTAGAAATACAGAAGTATATTATCCAGGCGGCATTGTAGGTTTTGCAAAAGAAAACAATGACTCTGCGTTGTTAGCTAAGTTTTTAGAACCAAAAAAAACACCTCAACACATTATGCCATCATCGGTTGATATAGGAAATTTTATTCCACTTATTAATAGCTATGCTGTTGCTGCTTTATATCAATCAGATTTATTATTGGAGACTAAACCAATATACCAAGAATGCTTTGAGAAATCGTTTCCTGATGCAGGATTGTTTATCAAATCAACTGATCAATACTACCTTATTATTAATTATAAAAAAGGTGGTGTGATTAAAGTGTTTGATAAGATAACAGGAATGCTTGATATTGAAGATGGTGGGATTTTTGGCTCCTTAAAAAATGGTAAGCGCTTTTCAACGCAGCAATATGACAATACAGTCAATTTTGATCAGAAAGATATTAGATCCCGTTTTTATTTGACTAATGAAGATTATCTTTCACCTTTCAAATTTATTATATTACGATTTCTATCGCTTACTATTTTTAGATCAATAAAGTTAGGCGAATGGTTTAAATATTGCATTGTAAAATACTTAATGACAGGGAAGAAGGAAATAAATGGTTATGTTAAACGATCATTTTATCTGACTGATAATAAGATTGTAGTCAGCGAACTGTGGGATAAGCCACCCGGTTGTGTTGGTATCGATCATTATGGCCAGGTAAAATCGATTCATATGGCTTCCAGTGGCTATTGGTTAGCTCAGGCAAAAGATGCACCTATAAAATCAAGGTTGGTAGAATTTTATTCTGAGGAAATCAAATGAAATTGATATCACGATTAAAGCCGGTTTATAATTTCAAAGAAATTTTGGCAGCAATGGCTTTTTCAACAGGTAATATCCTAAGGTTTGAGAAGGCATTTGCTAAAAAATTCGAATGTGATTATGGCGTGATGTTTTCATATGGTCGCGCAGGATTGTATTCATTGTTTAAGATATGGAATTTAAAGAACGATGAAATTATATGTCCTGCCTACACTTGCGTGGTTGTGGCCCATGCTATTGTTCTATCCGGCAATACGCCTGTGTTTATTGATTGTGAAAAAGATAGCTTTAATATGTCATTAGAAGGTATTAGAAACGCTATTACTGTGAAAACTAGAGCAATTATTGTGACGCATTTGTTTGGATATCCGATGGACGTAGTTGCAGTTCAAAAAATAATAAAAGAGGCGGAAGAGAAATATAATCATAAAATTTATATGGTACAAGATTGTGCTCATTCATTTGGTTGTCGGTGGAATGGCGAGTTGGTGACGAAGTTTGGTGATGCAGCCATTTATGGATTAAATATCAGTAAAATCATTAATTCAATTTTTGGCGGGATGGTGACGACTAATAGCCAAGAAACTTACCATGCTCTTATGGAATATCGAAAAACGACTTTTAGAAAATCCACCTGGCTAAAAAGTATAAAGCGATTTTTTTATTTGATTGCTATCTATCCGGCATTTAACGCATATATTTACGGATTCGTGAATTGGCTGGAAGGCAAGGGTCTGTTGGATCGATTTGTGAAATATTATGACGATGCGAGTATTGATTTTCCCAAGGACTGGAATACCTTGCCCACAGAAATAGAAGCAAGAATAGGATTGGTGCAGCTAAATAAATACGATAAAATCATACAGCTTAAAGGTGAAAACTCTAACCAATGGCAAAGGCGTTTTAAACAGGACAATGGAATATCATTTTTACTGATGGATAATGGAGCAACGTATAGTCATTGCGTTGGTTTAGTGACAGATCGCGGAAAGTGGATTGAGAAATTTCGACAAAAAAATATTAATTTGGGCGTTATTGTTGACTATGTCATCCCCTATACGCAAGCATATGAAAAATATAAATTTCAGGACTACCCCATCTCGAGATATTATAGTGAGCATGTAGTTAATTTTCCAAATTATAAAAATTTTCTTTATTAAGAGGGTGTACCTATGAATTCATGTATCAATATCCTAATTGATGAAATTACGTCAAAAAATAAAGCGCATAAGAAATTTCTATACGCTGAAAGGGAAGAGCTTTTTCAAGATGAAGTGAATAACTTAGAGGTATATATTCAATGCTGCTTAAATATGGGATTGAGTATTCAATATTTGGCGGATGCGTATAACTTGCTTGTAAATGACGCGATTAAAGAGCAGATTTTTTTTGAAAAAAACAAGCGGTATAGATACTGTAACTATGCGGATGTGGCATCTTCTGTGTATATGAACGATAAATACATGTCAAAATATATGTATGGTTTAGCTATTTCGATGTTTTTTTGGCCTCAACATAGAGAGATAATGAGGTTTTTCGCAAAAACCATTATCAATGAAAAAGGGGAGAGGTATTTAGAGATTGGTCCGGGCCATGGGCTTTTTATGTTAAAAGCAATGCAATTAGGCCCTTTTGATTTTTTTGAAGGAATTGATATCAGCCCCGCAAGTGTGAATATCACAAATATTATTATAAAATATAATTATATTAAGCAGACTTCAAATTATAACATTTATCAACAAGATTTTTTAAAATTAAATCGAGAATATGATTTTATTATTATGGGCGAGGTTTTGGAACATGTTGAAGAACCTTTATCATATTTAAAAAAACTATTCCAGCTATCTCATTATGGCGCCCATATATTTATTACTACTTGTATTAATTCCGCTATGATCGATCATATTTATCTTTTTAAATCAATAAAGGATTTAGAGGAGCTTATTGAAAGTTCAGGGTTGAATGTAAATGAGCGGCTGATAATTCCTTATCGAGGATTGAGTATTAAAGAAACGGAAGAACAACAGTTGCCAATGAATTGTGCTTATGTATTAAGTAAAAATCCCCCAGAATTTCAGAATGAGAAATGCTGAAATATGAACAACGTTTTAGTGTCCAGAAAATTTTATTTATCCGATCAGAAATATTTTGCGCGATTATCGGGCGACTATAACTTAATGCATCTTAATCCAATAAGTTCACGAAGAGAGCTATACGGTAATGTGGTTGTTCATGGCATTCATGCAGTTGTATGGATGTTAGAGGTTTTTTTCGGCGCACAAAAAAGCAATAGGGACAACCTAATTGATATTGTAAGTTTAGATGTTCAATTCCTGTCTCCAATTTACCTCAATAAAGTAGTGAATATAAGATTAATTAGTTCGGAAGGAAATAATGTTCATTTGCAATTGTTACAGGCTGAGCAAGTATTGGTGGAATTATATTTTTCATTTTGTTCTAGGTTAGCTGTGAGGAAGGTGAAAATTTGTTCAAATATTTGCGAGAATAAAAATCCAATGGATTTGACTTTTGATCAATTGCGAAATAAAGAAGGGACTCTGGAGTTGTTTTTCGAAGCAAATGTCGCGAAAAAAAAATTCCCAGTGCTAACACAAATACTGAATTTATTTTGTTTTGCTGAAATTCTTGCTATGACGCGTTTGGTTGGTATGCATTGTCCTGGTATGTGTTCTATTTTTTCAGCGCTTAAATTTAAAAACTATGAAGATAAAAGTCAGGATAAACACCTAACTTATAAAGTGGTTAAAATACACGATAAATTCAAGCTTGTTAAAATTAATGTGGAAAATTCAAGCTTGTTCGCTGAGATAGAAGCTTTTTATCGCCCAATGCCATATCAACAGCTATTTTTCAAGGACGTTATACGGCATGTGAAATCAGATGAATTTAGTGGGAAAACATCTTTGGTTTTAGGTGGAAGTCGTGGTCTTGGGGAAATTACAGCGAAAATTTTTGCTGGTGGTGGTGGGAAAGTAGTAATCACCTATCATAAGGGTGTTGAAGATGCTAAGCGTGTGAGGAATGAAATAAAAGACGCTGGATTTGATTGCGAATACATTAGCTATGATGTCAATAGGCCAGATGATATGTTGGATAGATTAGCTAAAATCACATCTGGTGTAGATTATATATTTTTCTTTGCAACACCAAAGATAGCCAAAAGTAGTATTTTCAATATGGATAATTTTAAACTATATAATAGCTATTATGTTGATGGTTTTTATAAGATATATAAATCGTATCGGACTCGCTATAATAATGATATTAAAATTTTTTATCCATCAACGGTTTATTTGGATGAGAAAGCGCTTGATTTTGGTGATTATATATCAGCAAAATATGCCGCTGAGATCTTATGCGAACAAATTCAAAAAATAGATCGACGGATTTATGTTTTAGTAAAGAGGTTGCCACGTATGGCGACAGATCAAACGCAGTCTTTAACACGGCATTTTTCAGAGAATGCGTTTGAATTTATGTTAAAAACAGTAAGAGAGTTAAATGCTTTGAAGTTAGTGTAGGGTGTGAGCAAGATAGCAAAATTGTTAAGGAGCTAACTAGTGAAAAATCTTAAATATATGGAAATTCTTCAAAAGAATAAATCATTTAGGGATGCTTTATCGGCTGCACAAGTGAGCGTGGCTGTTTTTTCTAATATCACCGTACATTATATTAGTGATATTCTTGAATATGCGTTACGGTCTAATAATGTCAATGTGCAGGTTGTTTTGGGCGATTATGATAATATTCTTCAAGATAGTGAAAAATATAAACATATCAATCATATTGTTGTTTTTTGGGAAGCTGCTAATTTTATTGAGGGGCTTCAATATAAAATTGAGCTTATGAGCGCTAGTGATATAAATAGCCTTTTAGATAAAGTCAAAGCTGAATTGGATTTCATATTTTTGACATTAACCAACAAGTCATTAGTCGTTTTCAATAGATTTTATTCAAGAGTTTTTACGCATAATCATCTTAGACGTGGTAATTTTGATATGATTTGTCAAGAGTTGAATGCGTACTTGGAGAAAAAAGCCCCGCGTAATTTTCAACTGGTTGATTTGGATAATGTTTTTATAAAATGTCCTATAGATAACGCCATTGATTTCCGATACTTTTATTCTTCAAAGGCGTTATATACGATAAATTTTTTTAAAATTTACGTTGAATACATCAAACCATTATTGCTTTCTATGCTTGGGAGAAGTAAAAAAGCTATTATCTTTGATTGTGATAATACTTTATGGCATGGGGTTCTTGGCGAGGATGGTATCAATGGTATTGAGATGATTGCTGATACAAAAAAGGGTGTTATTTACGAGGAAATACAACATTATGCGCTTGCTTTAAACAGACAAGGGGTGCTCATAGGCTTGTGTAGTAAAAATAATTTTCAGGATGTCGAAGAGGTTTTTTCTAATCATCCTGGAATGAAAATAAAAAACGAACATATCAGTGTTAAGAAAGTTAATTGGCAGGATAAGGTGACGAATCTGATTGAAATTGCAAAGGAACTTAATATAGGAATGGATAGCCTGGTTTTTATTGATGACTCTGATTTTGAGATAAACTTAGTGAGGCAACAATTACCTGAAGTAACAGTGTTGCAGGTACCAAAGGTACAAGGAGAATATCCTGGGGTATTTCGGGATAATATGAGTTTATTCTATATTGGAACATCTCAATCTGAAGAAGATCTCTGTCGTACAAAACTATATAAAGATGAAGAAGCGAGAAGTGTTCATAGGAATAAATTTAATAACCTCGAGGATTATTTACGATCATTAGGATTACAAATTAAAATATTTTTTAATAAAAAAGAGGAAATTTCCAGAATTTCCCAATTAGCGCAAAAAACGAATCAATTTAACCTTACGACCAAAAGGTATTCAGAGATAGATATAGCCAACTATATGGATGATGAAAAAATTGATGTTATTTCATTATCAGCAAAAGATAGGTTTGGCGAATATGGTATCGTCGGAGTGTGTATTGTTAAACTTAATAACAAGTGCGCAAATATTGATACACTACTTATGAGTTGCCGTGTTATTGGTAGAAATATTGAATTTGCTTTTTTTAACATCATAATGGCTTTTTTATCGAAAAAGGGATTTGATCGCGTTAAATCAAAATATATTAAAACTCAAAAAAATGAACAGGTGAAAAAATTATATGATAGGCTGGGTTTTAATGTAGAATCGTATTCGGATTCTGAAATATCCTATTGCAGGAACATTAATGATTTTGTGCCATTTTATTTAGATTATATTGAGGTAAATGATGGAAAAAAAACTTAAAGAAATTATAGCTACGGTATTAAGTGTTGATATAAGCAAGATAGATGAGGGGGCATCGTCCGAAACGATAGAAAACTGGGATTCATTAAGACATATGAAGTTGATGATAGCATTAGAAGATGAGTTTTCTTTAGAATTTGATGATGATGAGATTATGCGTATGTTTGACTACAAAGCAGTACTTGAAGTTTTACTAAAAAAATCAAATTTAACTAAAAAATGATTGTCAATATTTTAAAAAATTATAGGTTTAAGCAGCTACTTTGTGTTTTTTTTGATGAATATCTTTGGTCTATTTGTAAACATATTCCTGGTATTGAAGGGCTGTTTATACGGCGCATGTATTTAAAAATGTTTTCAAAAAAATGTGGGCCAGGGGTGATTTTGCAAAGATCCGTTCATTTGAGAAGCACCTATAATCTACAAATAGGAAAAAATGTTTTTATTAATAGGGGTGTTCATATTGATGCATTTGGGGGGGTTGAAATAGGTGAAGGAGCTGCATTAGGACCTCATGTTGTTATAATTACAGGGGATCATGGTTTTTTACCTAAGGGGACAATGTATCAAAAGAGGGGGCTTTCTTCCAGGCCAGTAATTATTGGAAATAATTCGATGATTTGTGCTAATTCCTATATTGGGGCGGGTGTTAAAATTGGTAAAAATTGCGTAATAGCTGCAGGGACATCCGTATTGGTGGATGTGCCAGATAACGCTGTTATATCAAACTCACCGGCCGATTTATATTCCAGAAGCATGAAAAAAACATTGAAGAATTTTGCTCAAAAGTAAATTATGAAACCTATTTTCTGATTTTTAAATCCACTCTTTGTTGTTGTTATGGTTTTTTATGAATAAGTACAAACAGCTCATCTCAGATTCTATGGTCTATGGTTTAGGTGCAATAACGGCAAAAGCTATTCCGTTTTTATTAATCCCTCTATTTACGCGCATATTTTCGCCGCAGGATTATGGCTATATTTCAATGTATTCTACAGTAAGCAATATTTTGGCAATTTTTATGACGGCTGGTTTAGATGGCGCCCAATCTTTTTTTTTTATGGAGGCTAAAAACAAGAAGAATTGCCCCATTGAAAAAGTGACCACTTCAATTTTTCAACTCCGTATGATTTTAGGACTGATAGTTTCTATTATATGTGCCATTTTTTCGCCGTTAATTGTTCGTTTGTTTTTTAATCAGATAATGCCTTTCCAATATATTTTGTTAGTTATTTGTACCACTTTTTTTTCTTCCATGATTAGTCAATCGATAGAGGTTTTTCGTTTAATCTATCAGCCTTGGCGCTATATTTTAATATCTTTTTTACAATCATCATTAGGACCAGTAATTTCAATTGGTCTAATTATAGAATTTCATTGGTATTTAACGGGATATTTTGCTGGGTTCGCGATAGCCTCAATTATTGTGACTTTTTATGGTTGGCTTGCCACCCGAAAATATCGGTATTGGTATACATTAGAAACGGATCTTTGGAGGCCTTTTTTGCAATTTGGAGCAGTTTTTATTCCTTCTGGTCTGTTGATTTGGATATTAAGTGGTGCAGATCGATGGTTTGTTTTGCGAATATTGGGAGCTAAAAACTTAGGCATATATGCGGTTGGAGCGCAGATCTCTACATTAATCGCACTGGCAGTAACTATTTTTCGTCAAGCATGGTGGCCTGTTGCAATGGATGCTATTCATCACGATGACGGCCCTGAATTTTTTAGAAAAATTGCTTTATGGTACGTCGGGTTAGGTTCGTTAGGTGCTGTTCTCATTACTTTTTTATCGCCCTATCTCATTCGATTGCTAGCGCCGTCAGCGTACTATTCAGGTTGGAGGGTTGTTGGACCTATGGCGTGGTCTAGTATTTTTTATGGTTTTTATTTAATTGGTGGGATGGGCATTTTTAAGAGTAGAAAAACCTATCTTAATTTTTTCATTGATATCATATCCGTTACGGTTAATATTACGTTAAATTTAATATTAATTCCATTAATGGGTATTATGGGCGCAGCTATCGCAACGGCTTTATCGATAGGTATTTCGAATTTAATCACAATGAATATTAGTAATCGTTATTACCCCGTTAAATGGCAATGGGCATATTATGGTTTATTTATGACACTTAGTTTAGGGTGTATTGTGTGGTTATTGATATAAAAGAAAAATGCAATCGATTTTTTAAGAAATACAGTAAAAAACAGCTGTGGTTTTTGCTTTTTTATCCTTTTTTTATCGCGATTTTTAATTTCTATGCATTGATCGTCTCAATGAAAAATATTATTTGTGTTTTATTAAAAGGGAAAGATTGGAAGTATTACTCTGGCAACACAGCGCATACCGCAATCAATAATTATTTTTATTATACTCAAGATCTAAATGTTCAAAAATTCGGAAGATTTGGTAACAGTAAACTCTTGGCCGGCGGTGACTATAGCCTAGCTAAATTATTTCAGCTTAATCCATTAAGTTTACGACTGATGTCGTCTTTAGGGACAACATGTATGTTGGTTATCGCGATGTGTGTTTGGCTTTTCAGCGTTACTTTTTTGACGAATTGCTCGAGTACTCATCAAATTTCATTGATTTTTGTCATCATTTCCAGTTCATTGTTTTTTGCTAATTTTATCGACTTGCAAAATTATAATATTTTGGGCTGGATGTTATTGCCATTTGCGTTCTATTCTATGTTGCATCACAGCTATTATGCATTTTTTGCCGCCTCATTTCTGATGTCATTCATGAGCTTCACTTCTATATTTTTTCTAGGGTTTTATGTCATTGTTTTTGTTTTATGGCGCGGAGATATCTATTTGTTGGTTTCGTTTTTTCCAGCTGTGATTCGATTTATTATTCCGATGCTAATTTCAATTCGACATGCCGGGGTTTATGGTATGACTTGCCTTTTAGGTTTGATTAAAACAGGAGCTAAATATAGACGATCTGATGTTGGGGTTTCGCTTGTCGGTATTTATTTGCTGACTTTATTCGGCAGTTTTTCTATCGGGTATTTTATGTTTTTTGGGTTGGATAATTATTCCATTTTAATGTTTTCCTTTGTGTTTCTTTTTGCTCTTAATTCTTTTTTTTCGCGCTTTGCTGACACTCAATCACTCTTTATTGTTTTTTTGACTATTTCATCTATGGCTATACTGAGCGCTCATCACAAGCATTTTTTGATATTAGAAATAATGTTTTATTTTTCCATTAATCCAGCTTATTTTTTGATAGGCTTAAAGCCATTTCATAAAGGGCTTTTTTCTCCTCTACCAAGAACACCAGTGAGCATGAAGCTTTGCTTAGAACAAATTACTAACATGTTTAGAGAGGTTAAGCCTGGGTCTAAGATATTGATGACATTTAGTAACCCTAATAACGAATATGGCAAAATATTTGATGGATTTCGGCAGTATATTGAGCCAATCGAATACGTGGCAAATAAATATGATATCTGTGTTTTTCCTGATTGGTATTTTATTGAAAAGAATAATTGCCTTGATTCCTCGGATGATTTTTGGGGTGTAAGTCAGAGCCAAATTGTGGCTACTATGAGTAAATATAGTGCTGAATATGTAATTAGGTATCGCGAATATGGTGATATAGTGAAGTTTAGTCTTTATAAGAATTATTATAATTTATTGGGTTCTATAGAATTTTCATTAATGCCGGGTAATTTATTTGCTATTACTTAATATCCTATTGATTGGTCTTATTGTTTATTTATTGTTGTTGCTCCTAACAGCATGATAGTTTCAAATAATGTTTACTAGAGCAGGAAAAAAGAAGTTAGTGCAAAATAATTTCTGTAAATTGCCTAAATCTGATCGGAGGATTGATAATAGTTGTGTTCCTATTATACAATCATTACACGTGAGTAGATAATATTGAAAAACTTGTCTGAGATGGTGGCGCTTGAAGGTGATAATTATCACGGGTTAAAATGATGGTAAAGAATACAGTTGTTATTTTAGGGATCGATGCTTTTCTAAGGAAAAATCGTTATCAGCTTGAATTATTGAACGAACGAGGATTTAGGTTTGATGTATTTACTGGGGAGGCCCTTTGCAATCCTTCATTGCACATGCAGGGACTTTATGCGTTGAATAATTTATTTGTATTAAAGCGAGGCTTTTTTGCAAGAGTGTTACAAATTTATTTATATCTGCGTTCATGCAAAAACACGATTCACCATGCTGAAATTTATGCTACTGGACGATTTTCGTATTTTTATGTGATTCTTTGTAAGTACTTCAATATCAAATTTCTTGTCGTTGAAAGAGGGGATCTGCAGTTTTTAAAGAGCATACCATTTTTTTATCGAGCCCTGATTCGGCGAGTATATCAGTTGGCTGATGTGGTTTGGTATAAAGAGCCATATATGGCTGGATTATTAAGAGAAATTGGCGTCAAAAATAGTTCAATGATTCCGAATAGTGTAGCTTCTCCGGTAATTAGGTGCGGAGAGAAAAAAATAGATTTTCTTTGGGTTAACCGGATAATAAAAGAAAGAAGATTTGATTGGGTTATGCAATATTTTCTTAATTGTGCCTTCAATGCACAGGTTGTTGCTTTGGGGTTATTACCTAAACATGTTGCTCAGCTTTCAAAAGAGGCAAAAGATTCTTTAATTAGGTTAAAAATGAGCGAAAAGTTTCAGATATTTGAGTGTATTGATCCAATCGAATACTATTGGATGGCGAAATATTTTATTCTTCCTTCGAGGATTGTTTTTGGAAATCACTCTCTTCTTGAGGCTATGTCTTATGGTGTCGTTCCAATTGTTTCTAAAACTGAAGCGACAAATCTTATAGTCCAAGATGGTTATAATGGTATTGTATTCAATCATACGTTTGAAGATTTTGCATTGGCGTTAAATCGCGCATGGAGGCTTGATGAAGAAAATTATTCTCGTTTGTCAGCAATGGCTAAAAAAACGATTTGTGAGAAATTTTCGCAATCAAATTGGGGGGATCAAGTGGAATTCTTGTATAAGACGATAATTTGACGAGATTTCATTAGGAATTCCCGCGCGTTTAGTGCGGGAATTCCTAATGAAATTAGTCTATTGCTCCTGAGTTGCGTATGAGGTTTTTTTTGCTGGGGAAACGCTAGCATATGTTTGCTTCGTTAAGATAAAATGAAAGAACTTCTCGTTGCACATTTCTTTGAAGCGATAGGGATAGCGGCTGACATTTAAAACGAAACGGTTAGTAAATGCACAAGATAACAATTCTTCATTTGATCACAGGGCTTGGACAAGGTGGTGCAGAGACAATGTTATATCGGTTACTGTCTAATATGGATAATAATCGATTTGAAAACATTGTGATTTCAATGACCGATAAAGGCGTGTTTGCTGAAAAGATTGAGCATTTAGGAATTCCAGTCTACTGCCTCAATATGAAACGAAATCTATCTTCAATCGTTGCAATCTGGAGATATCATCGACTACTCAAAAAACATCATCCAGATATTGTTCAAGCATGGATGTATCATGCAAATGCCTTTGCGATGATGGCAAGGTTTTTTTTGTCTAAGCATCAAGTGATTTTTAATATCAGACGTAGTTTGGATAATAAAACCAATTTGAAATGGTTAACGCGTTGTGCGCTTAAATTTAACGCGTGGTTATCCCCATGGGCTGTGGCAGTGATATATAACTCACAATGGTCACAGATGCAGCATCAACAGACTGGCTTTTGTGCAGATAATGCCGTTTATATTCCTAATGGGTTTGATTTAAATGTATTCAAGCCGAGTGAAGTGATATATAAAAAATTTAGAGTAAAACATCATTTAAACGAGTGCTCTAAAATTGTGGGAATGATTGCGCGATTTCACTCAGATAAGAATCACCAGGGATTTGTTGAAGTGGCGAAAAGAATAGCGGATAGCGCCAATTCAGAGTCTGTTTTCTTTGTGTTAGCAGGGAAAGGATGTCATATTAATAACCAGCCACTACTCGAATGGATAAAAAACGCTCATTTGGAAGATCGTTTTATTTTATTGGGGAGTGTCGAGAGTATCCAAGTATTGCCCGCTTTTGATGTATATTTATCAACTTCATGGGTTGAAGGGTTTCCCAATGTCATCGGTGAAGCGATGGCATGTGGTGTCCCCTGTGTTGCGACAGATGTGGGGGATACAAAAATGATTGTATCGACTCATGGATATACTGTTGCCGCTGGGCAGTATGACGAACTAGCTCAACAGGTTATTTTTTTATTAAAAGAGGCTGGTAGTGCTCAAGAAAATAGACGGCAAAGTGTGACTGATCGGTATGATCTTTCAAAGACTGTTGCTTACTATGAGCAATTATATGTTAAAGTTAAAAAATGAGTAAAGGATGGTATTAAATGTCGCTGATCAATAGAGTCCATTATTGGTTCCATAGGCCAGAACGAGGTTTTGATCCGGTTCCGTATGAGTACGCTCTGTCTTATTTTAATAGGCCTAATGAATCTGAGGAATATGTGCGGTATGAGGTGGATCAAGTTGAGCAATTTTGTGGTTCTCTAAAAGGAAAGAAAATACTTGATTTAGGTGCAGGACCGGGGCATTTTTGTAAAGAGTTTTTTTTTAGAGGTGCTCAGGTTACATGGCACGATATATCAAAAAATTATTATGATTTATTTATAGAAAAATATGGCGCTGTAACCAATATCAATACGCAAATCGGTTATTTGGAAGAGAGTTCGGGTAAGTTCGATATTATATTTAATCGGGTTTGTTTTTATTATGCGATGAATGATAAACGATTGGCTCATCACATCATAGCGTTGTTAAATAAACACGGGCAGGCTTATTTGATATTGAATAACGAACGCCAATATTTAGGTAAGCAGGATTTCGTTTCGAAAATTATTACCTTTTTAAACAATCATTTCGGGCTCAAAATTGGACACCCTATGATGAACAACAAAAGAATAAAAAAAATATTTTCAAATCTACCGGTTAATTATATTACATTTGAGATAAAGGGCGCTGAGACTATTGTCAAACTTAGGAAGTGAGTTTTATTGATGTCAAAAGTATTCTTCAGAATGGATGATATTACGCCGGAAATGAATTGGGAGGCGTTTAATCGATTTGAGGCATTGTTTAGTTGTTATGAGGTTTTCCCTCTGTTGGGTGTTGTGCCGAATAATCAAGATGATCGATTGAGGCGAGGAAAATATAATCCTGAATTTTGGGATATTATTCGTGCGCTACACGCGCGAGGTTGGTTGGTTGCGCAGCATGGATATACACATCAGCAGAGCACTAAAAATGGGGGCATATTAAATGTTTCTAACAAGAGTGAGTTTGCAGGTGTGCCTTATGCAGAGCAATATGAGAAGATAAAAAAGGGGAAAGCCCTTCTGTCTTCGCAGGGAATCGATTCAGATATTTGGATGTCTCCTTCGCATAGCTATGATAGAAACACATTATCGGCGTTAACCAATCTAGGGTTTCGGTATATTACAGATGGATACAGTTTATATCCTTATAGCTATCAAGGACTTAAGTTTATTCCTTGCCAAATTTCTAGACCATATAAGAGCGTTGTTGGTTGCTTGACGGTTTGTATCCACTGTAACAGTATTTCTGACGAGGGATTTCAAGAAATTGCATCATTTTTGACTCGCCACTCAACACGGTGCGCTAGTTATGACGAAGCCCTGAAGTTAAAATGTTCACCTTATTTCTTGGCTTATGGAATAGAGCGTTGTTTGTTGGCGTTAAGATCTTTTAGGCATATGCTTAAAAATTACAAATTCTGAGGGTGTGATGTGTGGGATTGCAGGTATAGTTAATTTCAAAAAGGATATTTTGTCACAAGATGTGTTGACTCGTATGTTGAGCATACTGAGGCATCGAGGGCCTGACGATGAAGGAATATGGCATAAAAAAAATATTGCCCTAGGCCATGTTCGTTTATCGATACGTGATTTAAGTGCGGCTGGTCATCAGCCCATGCTTTCTTTCGATCGAAAATGGGTAATTGTTTTCAATGGAGAAATTTATAATTACAAACAAATTAAGCGGGATATTTTACAAGAAGTTACTGTGAGATTTAGTAGTGATAGCGATACTGAAGTGCTTGTGAATGCCATTGCTTTGTGGGGAGTTGAAGAAACGCTTATTCGGTGTGTTGGTATGTTTGCATTTGCTGCTTATCGGATTCCAGAACAGAAACTCTATTTAGCTAGAGATCGTTTTGGGGAAAAGCCCTTATATTATGGTATTCAAAATAATACATTGGCTTTCACTTCGGAATTAAACGCATTAAAGCCCATGAGTAGTGCTTTTGATTGGCGATTTGAAGTGGATGATTCTGTGCTGGCGGCCTATTTTCGATGGGGGTATGTGCCAGCTCCAGCGTCTATTTTTAAAGATATTTTTAAACTCAAGGGTGGGCATTATTTAATTATTGATCATCAAGGTCATGTTGTAGATAAAATCTTTTGGAATATGCGAGAAAAAATAGAAGAAAGTAAAAAAAATCTATTTGCAGGAAGTCTGACAGAGGCGGTCGATTTATTAAAAGAGAAGTTGCAAGATATTGTTACGCTGCAGGAAATTGCGGATGTGCCGGTGGGGGCTTTCTTATCAGGTGGCGTGGATTCTTCTATTGTTGTTGCAGTCATGCAATCCATGTCGAATCAACGGGTTAAAACCTTTTCGATTGGGTTTCATGAGAAAAAATATAACGAGGCATCTTTTGCTAAAGAGGTAGCGAAACATTTAAGAACCGATCATACCGAGATATATTTATCACAGGCTGAAGCGATGCTGCTTGTTCCTAAGATGGCGGATATTTATGATGAACCCTTTGGAGACTCTTCCCAGTTACCCACATTTTTAGTGAGTGAAATCGCGAAGAGAGATGTCAGCGTTGCAATTTCTGGGGATGGTGGGGATGAAGTGTTTGGTGGCTATCCCAGATATTTACAGTCAGAGAGCCTGTGGGATAAATTTTCCATGATCCCAAATAGGTTGAAGCCATTATTATTAAAAATGTTACAGCTGTATCCTTCAGGCGTAACATTTAATGGGGTTAATATAGGGGATAAACTGAAGAAATTAGCAGCCATTTTAGGAACCGCTGATTCCCCATGGGGTCTTTACTTTAACTTGATTTCATCTGAAAGTAAGATCGATAGTCTTGTTTTATCTGCAAAGTATAAGAGCCCCCATTTTGATATTTGTCCGAATACTTTTAACTATCGAGAATGGATGATGTTTTTAGATGCACAGACTGGCCTGCAAGACGGTATTTTAGTCAAAGTGGATAGAGCCTCTATGGCTGTTTCCTTGGAAACGCGCGCGCCTTTGTTGGATCATACACTTTTTGAATTTGCATGGCACTTGCCGATGAATTATAAAATTTGTAATGGAAAAGGGAAGGTGGTTTTGAAGGAGTTATTGTATCGATATTTGCCTAAACAATTAATCGATCGCCCAAAGAAAGGGTTTGGGTTCCCGTGTGAGGAATGGTTGCGAGGTGGGTTGAAACAATGGGCTGAAGAATTATTGTGTCCTACTCGTATTGCGCAGCAGGGGTTTCTCAATGGAAAACAAGTGGCAGCTTATTGGAGAGAGCATTTATCGGGTAAGCGAAATTGGCAAGCGATTTTATGGAATATTTTAATGTTTCAATCTTGGTTGGCAAGGCAGGGGATATAGCTCATGTTGTTCGCTGGTTTTTTATGGGGCATTTTATTTTATTTTATTGCCTTTATGCTGAGTCTTTGGTTGTATCGTTCTTATTCACCCATGTATAAAAATATCATTTTTATTATTTTCATTTCTGGTGTGGGTCATTTTTTCGGGACGTACCTTTATTCTTTCTTGCCCAGTGACTCAATAGATCAATTTTTTCCTGGCGCTAATCCTTTCTTTTCGGGGGTGGGGACTGATTTTATAGAAAATATAGTTTGGTACGTTAGAGATTGGCTGACTGGGGATTCTCTTTTGGGCACTTTTTACTTTTTTTCAGCATTTGCTTTTTTGGGGAGTGTATTATGGTATTTGTTGTTTTTAAGGTGCTCTCAATTTTTAAACATTGAGAATCAAAAAAGAATTTTCCCAGCTTTGGTGATCATATGTTGGCCATCATTTTTTTTATTTACTGCGGGTATGGGGAAGGACTCATTAAGCTTTTTTTTGATTCCCTTGACCTTATTGTTATGGGATCGATTTTTTTACCAGAGAAAAAATCGTTTGGTGACTCTTACTGTGCTAGCGCTAAGCGTTGTGTTTATGGCGATGATTCGCCCTTATTTGCTGATAATTTTTGTAGGCGCTTATTATTTTTCCACATTCAAAGGGCTTCGGGAATTATCGTTTTTTCGTGTCGTTGGGATTGTGATTCTGATTCCAGTTGTATTATACGTTATGCGATGGGTGGTGATTACTCAAGGCGGTTTGCAAGACCTGCAATTAATGAATATAGCTCAGCATGCAGTGTTGCAACAAAGTCGATTAGATACCGGAACAAGTTTTTCGATTCTGTCATCAAATCCTTATATCTTATTATTGATGTTACCTTATAGCTTTTTTATGAATTTAGTGATGCCATTGTTTTTTTTCTCTAATAACGTGTCGGGAATTTTAGCCTCAATTGAAAATGTTTTTTTAGTCTGGCTGTTATATGATTTTTGGAGACAAAGAAGATTGTTTAAGATAATAAAGTCACGATTTTCCTTGATTAGGATTGCCTTTTATTTTTTCCTGATCGGCATGATGTTTTTAGGGTTAATTAATACTAATTTAGGTTTGGCGATGCGTCAAAAATCCATGTATGTTCCGGCTTTTTTAGTTGTGGCGATGTTGACCTGGCTCTATAAAAAACAAAGAGGTATTAGGTGAAAGTCGCGATTATTGCCAGTTTTCTCCCTTCTGTTTTAAATTTTAGACGAGAATTGGTTCTTGAATTGTCTCGTCATGGGCAAGTAAAAATATTTGCGCCTGATGAGTGTGAATCAGTAACGAGAGCAATCCTTGCTTTAGGCGTTGAGTATGAGTGTATTCCGATAAAAAATTCTGGTTGGAACCCATTTTCAGATTTGCAGCTCATGTATAGGTTAAGCTCTCAAATTAAACGTTTCAAACCAGATTGCGTGTTAAGCTACACGATTAAGCCGGTTATTTGGGGTTCGATTGCAGCCAAAAGAACCGATGTGAAAAATATCTATTCGATGATCACAGGCCTTGGTTATTCATTCACGGAAATTAATACTTGGAGTCGTAAGCTGATACATTGGATCGTTAAAAAATTATATCGCAATGCATTGCGTAGTAACAGCAAAGTTTTTTTTCAAAATCCAGATGATCAGGCATTGTTTATTAGGGAAAATCTAGTAGATAAAGAGAAAACATTACTTATTAATGGGTCTGGTGTTAACTTGGAACGTTTTTCTATCGTACCATTACCGCAGGAAAAAGTGTTTTTGTTTATCGGCCGTCTTTTAAGGGACAAGGGACTTTATGAATATGTCAATGCGGCTAGACAAATAAAAAAAGCACATGTTTGCGCGAGATTTTTGATTGTGGGAGGGCTTGATGCAAACCCTTCATCTATTAAAAAAATTGAATTAGATAGATGGTTGGATGAAGGAGTTATTGAGTATAAAGGTAAGCTGAACGATGTTAGACCTGTTATAGCTGAGTCTGCTATTTATGTATTGCCTTCTTATCGTGAAGGAACGCCAAGATCTGTATTAGAAGCGATGTCGATGGGTAGGCCGGTTATTACGACAGATGTACCGGGATGTCGAGAAACGGTTATTGATGGATTGAATGGGTTTCTAGTGCCAGTGAAAAATGTTGATAAGTTGGCGGAGGCGATGGAGCGGTTTATTTTGCATCCAGATCTTGTTTTTCGCATGGGAAAGGAAAGTCGTCGAATAGCTGAAGAGAAATTTGATGTGCATAAAGTAAACCACGTTATTCTAAAAACTATGGGAATATTTGAAGAATAAATATGATCAACAAGTTCTATCAAAATCATTTCAAGCAATGGATCGATTTTCTTATCGCGAGTATTTTGTTATTGGTTTTTTTTCCATTATTTTTGTTGCTTTTTTTTCTTGTTCGGCGATTTTTGGGCAAGCCTGTCCTGTTTAAACAAATCCGACCAGGTAAAAATGCACAATTATTTACGCTCTATAAATTTAGAACCATGAAAGAAATTTATGATGCCGCTGGAAATTTATTACCCGATGAGCAGCGATTAACGAAATTTGGGTTGTTTTTACGTCGCACGAGTTTCGATGAATTACCGGAACTGTGGAATGTGTTTAGAGGCGATATGAGTTTAGTAGGGCCCCGTCCGTTACTAAAAGAATATTTACCCCTCTATTCAGCAGAACAAAAACGCCGTCATGAGGTTAAATCAGGGTTGACAGGGCTTGTCCAGGTGAGCGGCCGAAATAATTTATCATGGGAAGATAAATTCAAATTGGATATTTGGTATGTTGATCATGTTTCATTGTGGGTGGATATAAAAATTTTATTTCTTACTTTTTTTAAGGTGTTAAAATCCGAAGGGATCAGCCAACCGGGTCATGTGACGATGGAATATTTTACTGGAAGCATGGCCGATTCAAAAGGAGAAAAACAATGACGAAAACGATCGCAGTTGTAGGCTTAGGTTATGTTGGCTTACCGCTGGCTGTCGAGTTTGGAAAATATTTCCAAACGATTGGCTTTGATGTATCTGCGAAAAAAATCATGCAATTAAATCAAGGCATTGATCTGACCGGTGAGTTGGCTGAAGGAGCACTGGCCCAAGCAAAATTATTATCTATGACGAGTGATCCATTAGCGATTCAAACAGCAGATTTTATTGTGATAGCAGTTCCAACCCCGGTTGATATTGCGCATAAGCCTGATTTTACACCACTCATTTCCGCGAGCGAAATCGTTGGTAGTCATTTAAAGCAAGGTGCGATTGTTGTTTATGAGTCGACGGTTTATCCTGGCGCAACGGAAGAAATTTGTGTGCCAGTATTAGAAAGATGCTCAGGAAAAAAATGGAAAAAAGATTTCTTTGTGGGTTATTCGCCGGAGCGCATTAACCCGAGCGATAAAGTGCATACACTCACGAATATAGTGAAAATCGTTTCTGGGGATACGGCAAAAACACTGGCTGAAGTGGCTGATGTCTACGGGCAAATTATCACGGCAGGTGTTTTTGCAGCAGCAAGCATCAAAGAAGCTGAAGCAGCGAAGGTTATTGAGAATACACAACGCGATTTGAATATTGCACTCATGAATGAGCTGGCTATTATTTTTGATCGTTTAGGTATTGATACATTGGATGTGTTAAAAGCGGCGGGATCTAAATGGAATTTTTTACCGTTTCGTCCCGGGTTGGTTGGCGGTCATTGCATTGGAGTCGATCCCTATTATTTAACGCATAAAGCAGAAATGATGGGTTATCATCCGCAAGTGATTTTGGCAGGTCGTCGTATCAATGATAACATGGGCCGATTTATTGCTGAAAAGACGGTTAAAAAAATATTGCATCAAGGTGTTAATGTGGCTGCTGCAACTGTGTGTGTCTTAGGGTTAACGTTTAAAGAAAATTGCTCGGATTTACGTAATTCTAAAGTCGTGGATATTCTCGATGAACTGAGAGCGTTTCATGTGGGATCGATTCATGTGTATGATCCGATGGCGGATCGCGAAGCAGCGCAGCATGAATACGGTATTGACTTGTGTGATTGGGATCAGCTGCCGGTATGCGATGCTTTAATCGTTGCAGTTGCACATGATGCTTATGCTAAGCAGCCGCTTGATTACTTCCTTGCAAAAATGAAGCTCAATGCTTGCTTAATTGATGTAAAATCAATTTTTGATCGTGACGAGTTAAAGAAAAAGAAAATTGCTTATTGGCGATTATAAAAAACAAAAGGATAGTCATGTGAAAGGGGATGAAAAAATAAAGTCTGTTCTAGAAGGTAAACAATATACTTGGTTGGTTACAGGCATTGCTGGCTTTATCGGATCCAATTTGTTGGAGCATTTATTGCGTTTTAATCAGAAAGTCGTTGGACTCGATAATTTTTCGACGGGCCATCGAAGGAATCTTGAAGAAGCCTTACAATCTGTATCAGCAGAACAGCAAAGTCGGTTTGATTTTATCGAAGGTGATATTCGATCTGCAGAGACTTGCGCTAAAGCAATGCAAGGTATTGACTATGTTTTGCATCAAGCCGCGTTGGCTAGTGTGCCGAGATCGATTCAATTTCCTCTCTTAGTGAACGAAGTGAATGTCGGCGGATTTTTAAATATCTTAAAAGCGGCTGTTGATGCAAAAGTTAAACGATTTGTGTATGCATCTTCAAGTTCTGTGTATGGTGATTCGGAAATATTACCAAAAGTTGAAACGCATCTCGGTAATGCTCTATCGCCTTATGCGGGAACAAAGCAGATCAATGAGCTTTATGCGAAGGTTTTTTCTTGTTCCTATGGTATTGAGACGATCGGATTGCGTTATTTTAATGTGTTTGGGCAAAGACAAGATCCCGAGGGCGCTTATGCCGCTGTGATTCCATTATGGTTTAAGGCGATGCTGAAAGGTGAGGATGTGCTGATCAATGGAGATGGGAAAACATCGCGTGATTTTTGTTATATAGAAAATGTTGTCCAAGCGAATTTATTAGCGGCCATCACCTCCAATCCAGAAGCAGTTAATACGGTTTATAATATTGCAGTGGGTGAGAGGACAACGCTGAATGAATTATTTTCATTCATTCAAAAAGCGCTATCAATTCAAAATAAAGAGCCCACTTATCAGGATTTCAGAGTAGGAGATATTCCTCATTCACTTGCCAGTATTGAAAAAGCGAAACGATATTTAGGGTATGCACCCCGTTATACAATCAAAGAGGGATTATCTGCGGCGGCCAATTGGTACCGCAAATTTTTTATTTAAAATAAGCGATTAAAAATCATGAATAATCTTTTGATTTTAGGTGCTGGAGGACATGGAAAAGTAGTTGCAGATGCAGCCTTCAAAATGGGGCGATGGGAAGAAATTTCTTTTTTAGACGATCGTTATCCAGTGATGACAAGCGTTTTAAATCATTTCACAGTGATCGGAAAATTTTCGGATGCAGCAAATTTTCTAGGTTCATATCCTGATTTGATTGTAGCATTGGGGAATAATACGCAAAGGCTAGAATTGCTTCGGCGGCATCAAAATCTAGGATTTCGTTTAGCTACTATTATTCATCCCACCGCATCAATGAGCTGTTTTTCTCGTATCACAGAAGGTTCTGTTGTTTTCGCGCAAGCTGTTGTTAATCCTAATGTTCAAATAGGGTTTGGGTCTATCATCAATACCGCGGCTGTGATTGAACATGATTGTGTTTTATCTGAAGGAGTTCATGTCGCGCCAAATGCTGTTTTGTGTGGGGCAGTTAATGCGGGTGCGCGTACTTTGATAGGGCCTGGCGCCGTTGTTTTAGAGAATCGATGTATTGAAGCTGATGTCATTATCGGTGCGGGTGCTGTGGTCATTCATCATATTTTGGCGAAACAAATAGTGGTAGGAGTGCCTGCCAGGAGTATAAAAAATCATGAATAATTTTCCCTCGTGGCCTCATTTTGAAAACGATGAAATTCAAGCAGTTGAATGTGTTTTACGTTCGGGGAAAATTAATTATTGGACAGGAGATGAAGGTCGGCAATTTGAAAAAGAATTTGCTGATTATGTCGGCACCGATTATGCGATTGCATTGACGAATGGCACCGTCGCGCTAGAGCTGGCATTATATGCTTTAAACATAGGGATTGGCGATGAAGTGATTGTGACGCCGCGAACATTTATGGCTTCAGCCAGTTGTGTCATGATGCGCGGTGCAACACCGGTTTTTGCTGATGTCGATCCCGTTTCTCAAAATATTACGGCTGAAACCATTTCAAAAGTTATCACTTCCAAAACGAAAGCCGTGATTTGCGTGCATTTAGCCGGATGGTCGTGCGACATGGATCCGATTATGGCGCTGGCAAAGCAATATGGTTTTTTTGTTATTGAAGACTGTGCACAAGCGCACGGCGCACAATATAAAGGACGATCCGTTGGCTCGACCGGGCATATTGCTGCATTTTCATTTTGCCAGGATAAAATTATGACGACTGGTGGCGAGGGCGGCATGGTCACGACCAATAATAAAGATTGGTGGGAAAAGATGTGGGCATTTAAAGATCACGGTAAAAGTTACAACACAGTTTATCATCGACAACATCCGCCCGGATTTCGCTGGTTGCATGAGGATTTCGGAACGAATTGGCGTTTAACTGAAATGCAATCTGCGATCGGGCGATTACAATTGCAAAAATTACCGAATTGGTGCGAAAAAAGACAGCGATTTGCACAATTATTCAACGAGGCATTTGAAAGCATTCCTGCGCTGCGCCTGACGATCCCTTCTGATGATATTATTCATGCGTATTATAAATATTATGTGTTTGTACGTCCTGAATTGTTGAAAGCAGGATGGTCTCGAGACCGTATTATGCAGGTGCTTAACGAGAAGAAAATTCCCTGCTTTAGCGGGAGTTGTTCTGAAATTTATTTAGAAAGAGCTTTTGAGCAAGCAAACTTGCAGCCAAGTCATCGATTGCCTGTAGCGAAAACATTGGGGGAAACGAGTTTGATGTTTTTAGTGCATCCCACTTTAACAGAAGAGGCTATAAAGCGCGTGATCGATGCAGTGCGATCTGTTATGCTCGACTGAAATAATGAAATCATAAAGAAGGAGTCGATGTGATGATGAGAGCGATCCGAAATTTTTTCTCTTTTGAGGTTATCGTTCGGATGATTGCTGATGCACTGATGTTGAATCTTTGTTTTCTGTCTGGATTCGTGCTGAAATTTTTATGGAATATTTTCTCGAATGAATCTTTGGTTAATATGGGTGCTTTGCTGCATCTCTTATTAAGAGAATATTTATTTAATGCACCTGTCTTAACACTCATTTGTCTTACCGTTTTTTCTTTGCATGGTTTTTATACTTATAGCCGAAGTTATCAGAGTCGTTATAAGGCGCTTGTGATTATTGAAGCGGTTTTTTTAAGTTATCTTATTTTTTGCGTGCTCGATTATTTCTTCTTGTTACCGGTCGCGCCCACTCGATCCATTTTAGTGATCAGCTGGATCACATCGGTTATTGTGATTTTTCTTTCTCGTTTATGGTCCGTTATTTGGAAAAGAATTGTGACGTCTCAGCATGCACATGGCCGTTATCAAGAAAGCTCTTATTTTTTACAGCCCAATAAAACCATTTTAGTTATTGGCGGCGCTGGGTATATTGGTTCTGCCTTGTTGCCAAAATTACTCAATGCGGGATATAAGGTTCGTTTGCTCGATATCTTTATGTTTGGAGAGAAGCCAATTTTACCTTATTTGGGCCATAAAAATCTTGAGGTCTTCAAGGCTGATTTTCGTCAGATGGATAAGGTGGTCGAAGCGGTTCGTGGGGCTCAGGAAGTCATTCATTTGGGCGCCATTGTGGGCGATCCCGCTTGTGACTTGAACGAGAACTTGACTGTTGAGGTAAATTTGCTTGCGACAAAAATGATAGCGGAAGTGTGTAAAGGTTTTGGAGTGCGGCGCTTTATTTTTGCGAGTACTTGTTCAGTTTATGGTGCGAGCGATTGTGAATTGAATGAAAGATCAAAATTGAATCCAGTGTCTCTTTATGCCAAAAGTAAAATCGCTTCTGAAAGGGTATTGATGGATTTGGCCGATGATTGTTTTCATCCCGTATTATTGCGCTTTGGAACGGTTTTTGGTAATTCTGGCCGTATTCGTTTTGATTTGGTTGTGAATGCTTTAACTGCTAAGGCCTATTTTGATAAACAAATTACCGTTTATGGTGGGGATCAATGGCGGCCATTTGTTCATGTTGATGATGCGGCAGAAGGGATTATGTGCGCGTTGAGAGCGCCACTCAATGTCGTGAGCTGTGAGAAATTTAATGTGGGGGATAATGCGCTTAATCGCACGATTGGAGAAGTTGGACAATTGATTAATGAATTTATTCCTGATGCAGAATTATTAGAAATGGGCAAAGATCGAGACAAACGCAATTATCGTGTCGATTTCAGTAAAATTAATCGACGATTAGGATTTAAAGCTAAGTGGACGTTGGAAGCTGGTATTGAACAAGTGCTTGGAGCGATGATGACAGGAGAAGTGGAAAACTGGGATTGCCCAGAATTTAGCAATGCTGCTGTTTTAAAAATTAATATTGATACGCAAATTTTGAGTCGCTATATCGAAGGCGCTCGGGATTTGTTGTACGGATAGCTTTTTTAACGAAAGCAACCAACGCTATAATTTCTATCTTCGCGCGCTTCTTTCAGTGCCACTGGCACTCTGACCGGTTTTTTGGATAGGAGCGGCGACGGCACTTGCCGGTGATGAGCTTGACGACGAATCGTTTGAATTTGATGAGTAAGATGATGTGGATTTATCGTCGTATCCGACAGAATCAGGTGGTGAAAGTTGGAGCGGGAATGGACTTGTATTAAAAAATAATACGTGAATTGCTGATGGTTTTTTCGGAGAGAGAAATTGATTGCATGCTTCAGTAAATTCAAGAGGAATCACGCATTTTTGTAATATAATTTTACTTTTAATTGTAAAAATAATTAATTCTATTGATTCCTGCAATGTACAACGATAAAAATTCTTCTGTTCGAAGAAACGTAATTGATTCGGAGGAACTAGATGGTTATAAATGCGCTCCAAATCCGCAAAAAATATTCCTATGGTTTTCAATGAGAATCCAAAATCCAGTGTTATAAATGTGGCATTTTGTTTTGGGTCTTTTATGTAACGGGAATTAAGAAATGGGATATTTTTATCTCTATTGGCCGCTTGATAATCGTTTTTTGCGAGATTTAACGTACAAGAAGCAGATAGCTCTACTGGGTTAAATTTCAGGGTTAGGTTAGAATTTCCTTGTTCCTGAGAGAAGGGGTTAAAAAAATCAAATACGAGCATATATTTTTCTTTATTGTTAAAGTTACTTTGTGAATTCGTTGAAGTTTATCGGGGACGCGGTCGTTCTCCGGTATCTTCTTCTTCACCCAGTGATTTGAATCTTTGTCTTGGAGAGCGTGGTTCGATGCGTCGGCGTTGTGGGCTTCTTTCTTCTTCAGAAGATTCCGAATCAGAAAAAGACGATAGTCGAGATACTCTTTTTCCTAAAGAAAGCGGTAGTTGAGTTAATGGTGGGAGAGAACTGGCCACTGTTTCACGTTGAAGTAATGAAGCTTGAAAGCGATAAGCCCCTAATGATCGTTGAGGTGATGGTTGTATAGCGGCTGGGATTCGACGCCTAGGGACCAGAATTCGATGCAAACTGCTTGTTGTTGTTGCGGCGGCTGGTGGCAACGATAGTGGAGCGATGGAACATCTTTCCATTAATGGTGCCAAATCGGGTAATCCTTTTTGCATGGCGGGAGGCTCAGGGTTCAATGTAGGACTAGCTATCGGTTGAGTTGCTGGCGACGAGAGTGATACGGCTTCTGAGGGTGAGCCAATAAGTTTCTCCGTGATCGTGATTATAGCATCATTTACTGTTAAGGGAGTTGGATTCAATCTTGTGTCTTCGTATCTCAGTATCATTTTTGAGCACGATATACGGCTACAGAGAAGTTTCAAATCATTCGTGAATTGCGTTACTGATAAATGATTAAGAGGTAAATTAAATATTAACTTTATTTGGTTACCCTCTTCTGAGGTGCTGCTACCGTCAAAGAATGATATTCTATCAGATCCTTCCGGTACGGCTTGTAAATCAATTAATTGTTCAGGATCTGTTTTTTCCAATATCAACTCACAGGGGATTGATGGTTGTTTTGTTTTAACCTCTTGAAGTAGACGGTATCTTATAAAAATCTGGGCAGGATTTTCAGAAAAATCAATGCATATCATAATTATGTTTTCCTTTTTTATTATCCAAAAAATCATAGGGCTAAAAAATAGTATCTCAGGCAGAGGTATAGATCATCAACCTTAAGAGAAGATTAAGAAAAAAGGTGATTGTAAAAATTTTTTTTGCGCGCGCGCAGGGGGGGGGCAAAAAATTGCGATAAGCAGTAGATGCCGGAATCTTTTAAAGGATTTTTATGAGAATCCGGCGATTAGAGTCGGTCTTGTTTTTATTATTAACCTGAGTTCAGAGTTTTTATAAGCGATAACAGTTTATCGGTGTGAAGAATTGCGACTGTCCCGACGTTTGAATTTGCTATCGGTTTGCTTTCGAGGAGCAGAAGAACGTCTCGGCTGTTCATGTCGATGGAAACGTTTTTGTTGTGGCTCTTCTTTTTTTGGTGCAGCATGCGTTGGTTCGTAGCCGGGCACCACAATGCGAGGCAATGTCTTTTTCAATAATCGCTCGATATTTTTAAGCGCGCCCATTTCGTCCGATGAAACCAGTGAAATGGCTTTACCATCTTTACCGGCACGACCCGTTCGGCCGATACGGTGAACATAATCTTCCGGTGAACGTGGTAAATCAAAATTGACCACATGTGATAATTGATCAATGTCGAGTCCGCGTGCAGCGATATCCGTAGCGACTAACACTTGTACACTACCGCGTTTGAATTCGGCGAGCGCGCGTGTTCTAGCCCCTTGTGTTTTATTGCCATGAATGGCGGTAGCCGAAATCCCATCCATTTCTAATTGTTGCGCGAGGCGATTCGCCCCATATTTCGTTTTGGTAAAAATAAGTACTTGATGCCAATTTTCAAAACCAATCAAATAAGAGATCAGGGCGCGTTTATTTTCGTGGTTGACGGGATAAACGCTTTGATCGATGAGATCGGGTGTTTTATTTTGCGAGGCAATTTCGATTAGTTTGGGGTTATGCAAAAAAGCACTCGCTAACGATTTTACTTCCGTTGAAAAAGTCGCTGAAAATAATAAACTCAAGCGTTTTTTTGGCAATAATCCGATAATTCTTCGGATGTCGTTAATAAAGCCCATGTCTAACATGCGGTCAGCTTCATCTAATACTAACACGTCGACTTTTGACAAATCCACCGTGCGTCGGCCGACGTGGTCCAATAATCGTCCGGGCGTTGCGACTAAGATGTCGACGCCTTTGCGCATTTTTTGAATTTGCGGCTCGATATTCACACCACCAAAAATAACAAACGAGCGTAGCGGTAAGTATTTCCCATAAGTGCCGATGCTATTGCTGACTTGTGCGGCTAATTCTCGCGTGGGTGTTAAAACTAAGGCACGCAGAACACGTCGTCCTTGATGCGTTTCAGGGGTTGTTTCGCTTAATCGGTGCAACAAAGGTAAGGTAAAACTGGCCGTTTTACCGGTTCCGGTTTGTGCGCAGGCCATCACATCTTGTCCTTTTAAAATGACGGGGATCGCTTGTGCTTGGATCGGGGTTGGTTCGCTATATTCAATAGCGCGTAAGATATCGGCAGATAAGCCGAGTTCATTAAAATTTTTCATAATTTATTATTCTCCAAAAATGATTGAAACGCGAACTCGCGTGCTTGGCACCGTTACCTAAGTTTCTTCATTTTTGAAAAATTGATCAAAGCGAAGGACGTTCTAGAAATGATGCGGGCGAAGTATAGCAGACATTTTCGATAACGGCTGTATTTATTCTCTTCCAGCAATTCCCGCGCTAAATTTTGAAGCGGTTAATTTAGTAAGGATATTGGGTTTTTTGGGTTTTCTTCCAAAATCTTTGTTTCAACGCCAATAGTTCCCCTGGCTCATTTTCACCGAAAATCCAACGTTTGATAATAGAATTCCTTGTCCGAGCTCGAAGAGTCTAATTTCTTAACTATTGGTATGGGAATAACAATCTGTGCTCGATAATGACAATGTTGATGTTGTTAGCCTTTATAATTGATCAAGTCCAAACTTTCTGGTAACAAGGTGGGGGGTAATTGGGAATAGTTTTATTAGTCGCTGATGGATCCTTACACTCATCTTCCACCTAATATTTTTGAGATAGATCTGAAGAAAAATTAGACCGTTCGAGCTAAGCTCGGGAATTGCTGGGAAAAGAATTGCACTATTCTCTTACATCGTGATAAATTGAATATGTAGTCTTGAAATAAAGACTATAACTGTTCCACTAAACAAGGAGTATTTATATGAACAGAAAACATCTTATCACATTTCTTATCGTATTTTTCGCAATGACTACCGTTGGCTTGGCGCAGAATAATAATTCTCTCCCTACTAAAGCAAAAAAAACGATACAAAATATAGGGGAAAAAACAGGCGAAGCCATGAAAACCGCGGGAGAAAAAACCAGCGAGACCATGGAAACGGTGGGCCAAGCCGCCAATAATGCTTTAATTACCACCAAAATAAAAGCTAAAATGGTCAAAGATAATCTTGTCAGCCCATTTAAAGTTGGCGTTACAACAAAGGGCGATGGTAATGTTTACTTGTCTGGCACTATCAACACTCAGATGGAATATGAGCGCGCTATCACGCTGACTAACTCAGTAGAAGGCGTTAACAACATCAACACCTCAAAACTGCAGATTAAAAAAAGCGATCAGCCAATGAAAGATATCTGGATGACCAGCAAAATCAAAGGAAAAATTTTACAGGAAAAATTATTTGGCGATAAAGATATCGAATATTGGAATGTCAATGTGGAAATCAATGAAGGCGTTGTTTATTTATATGGCTGGGTAGAGAATGATCAGCAAAGAATGAACATCATCAACATCGCAAAAAATACGGATGGCGTTACTGATGTAAAAGACAAATTAATGGTGCAATAAGGCCTTTTCAATTGTTTTCTCACAACTGGCACAATGCATGCCGATGATTTTTAGAGTGATTTGTTTGTTGGGCATAAAAACTACTTTTCTTTTTTCGAGTTCATGATTCTTTTGGTCGGCTGAAACAGCTTTTTCAATATGGGGCAATCTTCTATCGGCATTTTCCCATCGCAGGCTGATGCCCAACGTTCGAGAATCTTTTGCATATTTTTTAGAGTCACGATTTTTTCTTGGATTTCTTTGACTTTGCTCAAAGTATTTTCTCTAATATCTCTGCTAGTTGCTTTTTTGCTGTTGAGTAGATCAATGAGGGATTTTATTTCTCTTAAGGTGAATCCAACGTCTTGAGCGTTTTTAATAAAGACAATTTGATCCACAATAGCGGGTGAATAAAGGCGATATTTTGCCGGGCTGCGTCCTGAAGGTTTAATCAATCCTCGTTTTTCATAGAAACGAATAGTGACGGTGCTAGCATCCGTTAGCGTGCTTAGCTTGCCAATGGTGAGTTGATTCATAGATGCTACCTCGTATTAAAAAACAAACTGTTCTTCTTGTTGGCGCATGATAAACCTTAAACCTAAGATCAAGGTCAACCTTTTTTAATAAGATTAAATTTATGTTGACCTTGATCTATAGGTGAAAGTTGATAATAAACTTTTAAATGATTTCTAAAAAGTATAATTAAGATGAAATTTTTGAATGAATGCGATAGTTAACTTTTCAAGAGGGATGATTATATGTTTAATCATCACGCTGTGGAGTTCGGCAAGTTTTGCTGAAGCCAAGCCATCTATTCTGACGTTGACGACCGCTATTCATGAAGCTATATCGCGCGAACCTACGTTGCAGCAAGCACAGGCATCTGCAGATGCTTTAACACAAGAAGCGGTTGCGAATGGGCAATTACCAGATCCGAAATTGACCTTGGGCGTGGCGAATGTGCCTACGGATGATTTTACGTTGACGCATGATGATATGACGATGACTGAAATAGGTGTTTCTCAGTATTTTCCAGCAGGACATGCATTAAGCGATAAATCCAAACAGACGCAGGCATTATCTTTCGCTGCAGAACAACGTCAACGTGAAATGACTTTGACGTTGATTCAACAGGTCAGTAATACTTGGTTAGAGCTCTATTATGCGGTTCAAGCAAAAGACAGTATTCAAAAACAGCAGCAGCTATTAAAGAGTATTGTGCATGCAACAGAAGCGCAATATGCCACAGAAAAAACCAGCCAACAGATTGTCTTGCAAACACAATTGGAATCATCTGAACTGGAAGATAAACAATTTCAATTACAGCAACAAATTGAATCGTTGCGTGCGATTTTAAGTCGATGGATCGGCGATGAGGCCATGCGTCCATTGGGCACGGAGATACCCGAATTTTCAACGCCGTCTTTAATAGAATTAAAAAAAGGGTTGCTTACACATCCATTGTTGACGGGAGATAACGATCGTATTGAAGCGGCGCGACAAGAGATGGCATGGAATAAGGAACAGTATAAACCTGGTTTTGATGTGGGTGTTGGATATGGTGCGCGGCAAGGAAGCCCATCGCATGGTATGCGGCGATCAGATTTTGTCAGTGCTGAAGTAACGATGGATCTCCCGGTTTTCACAAGGAACCGCCAGGATAAACGTTTGAAGGCCAGTGAAGATAAATTAGTGGCTGCAGAATTGAATCGTCAAATTCATTATCGAGATTTATCTGCACAATTATCTGAGCAATATGCGTTGTGGCAAAAATTAAATCAACGTGCTTTGTTATACAAGAAAAGCATCATCCCTAAAGCGGCGCAAAATGCAAAAGCGGCTTTACTCGCCTATCAAAGCGCAGCGGGTGATTTTATCAATGTGATTCAAGCGAACCGCCTTATTTTAGATTTACGATTGGCACAGCTCCGTATTCAAGTGGACTGTCGAAAAGCACAAATAAATCTTAATTATCTAAGAGGAGTGTTGATATGACGAAGATTAAAACGCTGTTAATGACGTTATGCCTGATCGTGATCAGCGGAGTATTGTCGGTTTGTATAGCGAATGGAAATGTGGCTTTAGCAAAAAAACCATTGTATTGGATAGATCCGATGGAACCAACTGTTCATTATGATAAACCCGGAAAATCTCGAATGGGGATGGATGTTGTTCCGATTTATGCTGATGATACAACGACCCAAGCTAATGCTTCCATCATTACGCTGTCGCCCGCCGTTGTTGATAATTTAGGCGTTCGAACAGCGCCGGTGTTACAAGGTGATTTGTCGCAGCAGATTGAAACGGTTGGTTACGTGAATATCGATGAAAATGCGATGAGCCATATTCATACTTATGCGACAGGATGGATCAAAAAGCTATTCGTAAAAGCGGTTGGTGATCCGGTCATGAAAGATCAATTGTTATTTCAGCTTTATTCGCCAGATTTAGTGAATGCACAAGAGGAATATTTGATTGCATTAACAATGCCGCAAAAAGAGTTGGTTGCGGCATCCTATAAAAAGCTTCTTGCCCTAGGTGTTTCCCCACAACAAATAGAACGGGTAAAAGCTGCCAAAAAATCAGAACCACTCATTGATATTAATGCGCCGCAAGATGGATTTATAACCGAGTTGAATGTGCGTGAAGGCATGCAAGTGACCCCCGAATTAACCATCATGAGTTTGGCAGATTTGAAAAAAGTTTGGATGATGGTGGAAGTTTACGAATCACAAGCACAACGCGTTTCTGTGGGTGAAAAAGTAGAAGCTAAATTATCATCCATGCCCGGGAAAGTTTTAGTTGGCCAAATCGATTATATCTATCCTCAAGTTGATCCCACTACCAGAACGTTAAAAGTCAGGTTGTGTTTTGATAATCCCAACAACGTATTAAAACCCGGTATGTATGCGAATATCAGCCTATTGGCAGCCCCTAGAAAACAAGTGATAAGTATTCCGCAAGAAGCGCTTATTCGAACAGGACATGGGGATCGAGTCATCATGGCATTGGGGCAGGGTCAATTTGAACCGCGTACTGTTGTTGCAGGAATGGAATCGGGAGATCGTATTGAAATTATTTCCGGATTAAAACCAGGAGAAAGTGTGGTGACTTCCGCGCAATTTTTAATTGATTCTGAAGCAAACCTGAAAGGCGCTTTGGATCGTTTGTCAGCACCGGACCTGTCCGCTTCAACAGCAACAAGCAAATCGGCTGATCAATCTGATCCTACCGCTATAGGTATTATTAAAACGATTCAATTAGCCGAACATCAATTGACGGTGAGTCATCAACCGATCAGCGCGTTAAATTGGCCGGCGATGACAATGTCATTTTTTGTGACAAACGATGTTGATCTCTCTCAATTAAAACCGGGTGATAAAATACAGTTTGATTTAAACCCTAAGGGCGATGAATTTGTGATTACGCATATCATCGTGATGAAGGTATAAGAACATGATTGCCGCTATTATTAAATGGTCGCTTAGAAATCGCATTTTAATTTTATTCGCAACGATGATCTTGGTTTTTGGTGGAATTTATTTAGCAAGACAATTACCTATCGATGCCATTCCAGATCTTTCAGATGTCCAAGTGATTATTAAAGCGAGTTATCCTGGTCGCGCGCCACAAATTATGGAAGATCAAGTCACTTACCCTTTAACTACTACGATGATGTCTGTGCCTGGCGCAAAAACAGTGCGGGGCTATTCTTTTTTCGGTGATTCTTATGTCTATGTGTTATTTGAAGATGGGACGGATTTATATTGGGCGCGCAGTCGTGTATTAGAATATCTCAATCAAGCGGCCGCTAAATTACCGAGCGACGTTAAGCTTGAATTGGGACCTGATGCAACGGGGGTAGGTTGGATTTATGAATATGCATTGATTGATAAAACAGGGCGCTATGATATTTCGCAATTGCGTAGCTTGCAGGATTGGTTTTTAAAATATGAATTACGTACGGTTCCGGGTATTGCAGAAGTTGCCACGATTGGAGGGATGACCAAACAGTATCAAATTGTAATAGACCCAAATCAGCTCAGAGCATTACGGATTCCACTTAATAAAATTGTCGAGGCAGTTAAAAATGCCAATCAAGAATCAGGCGGATCAGTGATTGAGTTGGGTGAGTCGGAATATATGGTTCGTGCGGATGGTTATTTAAAATCGATTCAAGATATCGAATCAATTCCCATAGGGCTTGGCAGTAATGGCGTTCCTATTTTATTGAAAGATGTTGCGCATGTTCAGTTAGGTCCAGAAATTCGGCGCGGCATAGCAGAGTTGAATGGAGAAGGAGAAGTAGTTGGTGGTGTTCTGATAATGCGATATGGAAAAAATGCTGAAACGACCATTCAATTAATCAAGGCAAAATTACAAAGTCTAAAAGGAAGTTTGCCAAAAGGGGTAGAAATTGTTCCCACGTATGATCGGTCAGGCGTCATAGAGCGGGCGGTATCCACCCTAAAAGATAAATTGCTTGAAGAAAGTATTATTGTCGCATTAGTGTGTATGATTTTTTTATTTCATATTCGTTCAGCTTTTGTAGCAGTCATCGTACTGCCCATTGGTATTTTAGTCGCGTTAATGCTCATGCAACAACAAGGGATCAATGCCAATATTATGTCTTTGGGCGGTATTGCTATTGCAATTGGCGCGATGGTCGATGCAGCCATTGTGATGATAGAAAATGCCCATAAACATTTTGAAAGGCATCAACAAAATTCCCCTAATCAACCATTAACTTTTGCGAAACGGTTGGAATTAATCACGCAATCAGCTGTCGAAGTAGGGCCGGCGTTATTTTTTAGTTTATTGATTATTACGTTAAGTTTCACGCCGATTTTTACGCTTCAATCACAAGAAGGTCGATTGTTTGCCCCATTGGCTTTTACTAAAACTTATGCGATGGCCGCTGCTGCAGGATTATCGATCACGCTGGTTCCCGTTTTAATGTTGTATTTAATGCGAGGGACTATTCGTGCTGAAAATAAAAATCCGATCAATCATTATTTGATGAAAGGCTACAAGCCGGCATTAAAGTATGCCTTAGATCATCCCAAATTGATTCTGAGTATAGCCTTAGTATTTCTGGCGCTTACGTTCATCCCCTTTATGAAATTAGGTTCTGAATTTATGCCGCCGCTCAATGAAGGTGATTTGCTTTATATGCCAACGGCTTTTCCGGGCATTGCTATTGGTAAAGCCGCACAAATTTTACAACAAACCGACAAACTCATTGCGTCAGTGCCTGAAGTGAAAAGTGTTTTTGGGAAAGCCGGTCATGCCGATACAGCAACCGATCCAGCCCCTTTAGAAATGTTTGAGACGACGATTCAATTGAAACCTCAATCCGCGTGGCGTAAAGGGATGACGATCAATCAACTGATCCGTGTGTTGAATCAAACAGTCAACATCCCGGGTTTGGTGAATGTTTGGGTGCAACCGATTCGTAACCGTATCGATATGTTAGCGACAGGTATTAAAAGCCCAGTCGGTATCAAAGTGAGTGGGCCTCATTTAGAGGTATTAGAAGATATTGGTGAACAAATTGAAACATTGGTTAAGACGATTCCTGGGACGGTTTCCGCTTATGCAGAACGGCCTTTAGCTGGACGTTATATGAATATTCATATCAATCGAGAGCAAGCAGCCCGATATGCTTTAAATATCAGTGATGTGCAAGATATGGTTCGTATGGCGATTGGCGGAGATAATATCAGTGAAACGGTTGAAGGCTTAGAACGCTATCCGATCAATTTGCGATTTGATCGTGATTGGCGAGATTCACTGCAAAAATTAAATGACATTCCCATTTTATCACCTACTGGTGCTGTGATTCCTTTATCCAGTGTTGCTGAAATAAAAATTGTTGATGGTCCTGCTATGTTGAAAAGTGAAAATGCTCGTTTGACTAATTGGGTTTATGTCGATATGAGTGGAAAAGATTTAGGGACTTATGTCAAAGAAGCAAAACGCCTGGTCGCTGAGAAAATACAATTACCGCCGGGTTATTCGATTGAATGGTCTGGGCAATATGAATATTTAGAGCGCGCCGTTAAGCGAATGGAATTTATTGTGCCGCTGACTTTAGTCATCATTTTATGGCTTCTTTTTACAGTATTTCGTAATTTTAATGAAGCCTTGCTGATTATGGTGACTTTGCCTTTTTCTTTAATCGGCGGGTTTTGGTTAACGTATTTATTAGGATTTAATCTTTCTGTAGCTGTAGCGATTGGGTTTATTGCCTTAGCCGGTGTAGCCACTGAATTTGGTGTGGTGATGCTTGTTTATTTAGATCAAGCTGTCAATGATTCCCAAAAATCAGGACAGCTAATGACGTATTCAGATTTGCAACAAGCCATTATTCGAGGCGCTGTCCAGCGATTACGTCCGAAAACGATGACAGTTGCAATCATCATTGCGGGGTTATTGCCGGTCATGCTGGGGCATGGAACGGGATCTGAGATTATGCGGCGTATTGCGGCCCCGATGATCGGAGGCATGATTACAGCGCCCTTGTTATCTTTATTCATTGTGCCTATTATTTATTTGATGTTGCAGAAAAAAGCATTAAAAATAAGCGCAAAAAGTAGACAGGTTGGTTGAAAAAGGATAGCGTTATCGTGCAATATTATGTTGGTTTTTGATTTTTACAAAAGGAGAAAGTGATGATTACTATGTTTTATGCTCATGTGGTTTTTTCATTAGAATTAATTGTTTTGGTGCTCGCCGCGGCATTAATTGTTTGGGCTAAGGCGCATGCTAATGTGGGGACTGGGTTTCCAAAATTTATTGGATACCTTGCTGTGATATTGGCGGTTTTAGGATTAGCGTGCACAAGTTATTATACGATGCGATCTGGGTCGGTAGGTTATTTTAGTCCACAAACGAAAAAATGCTGCATGATGGGAAAATGCATGATGGATAACACGAATATGGATATGAAAAATAGGCCCATGATAAAAATGCAAGATGGTAGTGGAAGCATGTCGTCAATGAAACCGATGATGGAGCAAAAGGAGATGCCGAATAAGCAAAAAACCTAAGGGTAAATGCTAATGGATAAAAATCTAAAAACAATACCCATCCAACAGGCCCAAAAAATGCGAAAGCCACGATCGTGTTGGAAGTGGGTGATGATCACACTTATTATTTTGTTTGCTGTGTATCTGCTCTTTGAACATAAAGCACACATCATGAGCCGTTTTTTTGATATTTTATTCGTTGGTTTGATATTGTTATGTCCATTGATGCATCTGTTTATGCATCATGGACATAAACATAGAGATCATGATAAACATTAGCACAACAATACTAATGAGGATAGGATGCGGTATTGCCAGATGGGTTGAAAATAAAATGGCTGTATGTTGAAAGGGAATCTTTATCATATGACATACCTTGGGTATAGAGAAACACCAGAAAGCCTCGCGCTCCATCTTCAAGTTGATTTATCTTACGGATTAACCGCAATCGCCGCTCAAGATCGATTAAAAGAATACGGTCTCAATGTCTTAACCAAAAAGAAAGCAACCTCTCTTTTAAAAATTTTTCTTCTACAGCTAAACAGCTTAATGATTTGGGTATTACTAGGCGCCATCGTCGTTTCATTTTTATTCAATGAGAAAGTGGATGCGATAGTGATTTTTGCTATCGTGGTCTTGAATGCCGTTATTGGATTTTTTTTAGAATACCGCGCTGATCGCGCGATGTTGGCATTGCAGCAGTTAGCAGCACCAAAAGCAACCGTATTACGCGATGGGCAGGCTGTAGTGATTGAAGCATCCTCTCTTATCCCGGGTGATATCTTATTATTAAAAAGCGGCGATTTAATTGCCGCTGATGCACGTGTTTTTGAGATAGCTTCTCTTAAAGTTAACGAAGCTCCATTGACTGGAGAATCATTATCTGTTGATAAAAACATTCAATCCTATCCTGCGGAGACGCCTTTAGCCGATCGAAAAAATATGATTTTTATGGGTACTACTATCGTTAATGGAACTGGCAAAGCCATTGTGACAGCGACGGGTATGAAAACCGAAATGGGACATATCGCTGAGATGCTGGAAAATGTCACTCGAACTGAAACGCCACTACAAAAAAAGTTAAATCAAGTTGGCGCACGTATATTATGGATTTGTTTTGCAATTGTTGTGCTTACTTTTATCGTGGGGTTGTTTCGTCATATTGAACCGTTTAAATTATTCATGAGTTCAGTTAGCTTAGCGGTTGCAGCCATTCCTGAAGGATTGCCAGCGGTTGTTACCATTGCATTAGCTTTAGGCGTGCAACGCATGGTGCGGCGCGCCGTGCTAGTCAGGCGTTTATCTGCGGTGGAAACATTAGGATGTTTACAGGTTATTTGTACGGATAAAACGGGGACATTAACAGTCGGGGAAATGACCGCACGTAAACTGATGACAATCGAATCTATTTATACCATTCAAGGGGAAGGGTATAATTTAACGGGTGCTTTTTCTCCTCGAGAACATGATGTCACGGTTTCTAAAGATCTTTTGTTATCAACCTTATTACGCGCAGCAGTCCTTTGTAACAATGCAAAGATCGCTTCGCAAAACGATCAATTATCTACGATGGGAGATCCCACAGAAATCGCTTTATTGATAGCTGCAACTAAAGGGAATATTGAAAGCAGTACTCTTGAATCTTCTTATCCTCGCGTCAAAGAATTACCTTTTAATTCTGAGCGAAAGAGGATGACGGTCGTATGTCAGAAAGACAATCAATTGCTCGCTTTTGTAAAAGGTGCGCCCGAATCTATTTTAGATCGCTGCTCTCACATTCTGACGCAAGAAGGAGTTAAAGCAATGATGCCGAATGATCTCGTGCGCATGCAGCAATCTTGCCAATTAATGGCGAGCGAAGGGCTACGGATATTAGCATTAGCAGAACGCACGTTAACCGTTGCTTCAACAGAAACAATCGATGAAAAGATCGAAAATGATCTGGTTTTTTTAGGATTGATTGGATTGCAAGATCCCCCTCATGCAGAAGCAGAAGCATCGGTTCGTCGATGCAAAATGGCCGGTATTAAACCGATCATGATTACCGGAGATCATCCTGAGACGGCGAGCGCGATTGCTCGCGCGCTGGGTATTTTTAACCCAGGTGATCGATTGGTGACGGGTAGTGATTTGGACAAGATGACCCAAGCAGAATTCATAAAAGCGGTAAAGCAAATTACCGTCTATGCTCGTGTGACAGCGGAGCATAAATTAAAAATTGTTCGGGCATGGAAAGAACATCAAGTTGTGGTTGCGATGACTGGGGATGGTGTGAATGACGCGCCGGCGTTAAAAGAAGCTTCTGTAGGAATCGCGATGGGTAAAACAGGGACGGATGTTACCAAAGAAGCATCAGATATGATCGTCATGGATAATAATTTCGCTTCTATTATCGCCGGGATCGAAGAAGGACGTACGATTTATAATAATATTGCAAAAGCGTTATCTTATTTGTTAGCTGGAAATATCGGTGAATTGACGGTGGTTTTTGTGGCGCTTTTAATAGGATGGCCATTACCACTTTTACCGATTCAATTATTATGGATTAATTTAATCACGGACGGGTTACCCGCAATCGGACTAGCAACCGATGTGCCCGAACCGGATATTCTCAATCGCCCGCCTAGAGATCCTCGAAAACCATTCATGGATGCGCATTTTTTTCGGCGAATTATCTTTATTGGATCTTTGACGTCTTTGATAACGCTCGCGGTATTTGCCTATGAGTATTTGGGAAAAGGGAATTTGATGCAAGCACAAGATGCGGCTTTTTCAGTATTGGTAACAGCGGAATTATTACGATCGTTTGGTGCGCGCAGTAATACAAAACCCATTTGGCAGATAGGGGTTTTCTCAAATATCCGTTTATTTTTTATTGTCAGTATTAGCTTTTCCCTTCAATTACTCATTCATCATGTTCCCCTCTTGCAAGAAATTTTTGGGGTAGGGGTTGTATCGTTAACGCAATGCCTGACATGGATAGGTATTGGGATGATTCCGCTCATTGTGTTGGAGCTATGTAAATTGCCGAGAGGAAGATTAAATGCAATCTGTTAATTCGAAACAGTTTTTTTATTTTTGTGCTATTGCTTTATTTCTCTCTTTTCCCTGTATTTCATGGGCACGCGTTGTATCTGATAGCTGTTTACCACAGCTTGTTCAAGAGGTGATACAGAATAATCCTCAAATAAAGTCTGCGTATGATCGTTGGTATGCTGCAAAATATAACATCCCACAATCACGGTCGTTGCCAGACCCCAATGTGGATTTAGGCTATACCAAAATGTCTGGTAATGCAGACATGAATGCGAATAAAAGCCGAGAGCAAATGATGGGAGTTAGCCAAGAAATTCCATTTCCGTCGAAATTATTTGTGAGAGGCGATGTAGCAACCTCAGAGTCAGAGCGGGCAAAAGAGGTATACGATGCGACGCGCGTCAGTGTGATTGCGCAGTTAAAACAGAAATATTACGAACTTTATTTTATCAATAAATCGATTGAGATTTCTGAAAAAAATCAGTTAATTCTTGAGAATATGCAAAAAAGTGCTAGCGCTAATTACCGCGTTGGAAAAGCTTCACAGCAAGATATGTTTCGAGCGCAATCTGAGATATCACGTTTGCTGATGAGGTTGGTTATGTTAAGACAAGAGCGTGACGTAGCTCAAGCGGATATTAATCGATTATTAAACCGATCGTTGGATATGCCGATACCGACGCCATCGAAATTGTCGATTTCCCCACTTAAATTTAATTTAGCGCAATATAATTATTTGATGGATAATCGGTCCCCTCAAATTTTGGCGCAAGAAAAAAGTGTAGAAAAAAGCCGTCAAACGGTTAGGTTAAGTAAATTGGATTATGCACCCGATATCGATGTAGGTGTCGACAAACTTCGTGATACAGCGATGCACACGCAAGGGTATCAAGTTATGGTGAGCGCTAGTATTCCGCTGTACGCAAGCAGCAAACAAAATAATGAAGTGCGCGAATCACTTTCGCACTATAACGCGGAACAGGAAGATTTGTATGCCATCCATCGAGATCTTTCATTTCAAGTAAAAGATTCATTCTTACAAGCGCAAAGATCGTCAGAGTTGATTCGATTACTGCAGCATACCTTGATTCCTCAATCAACATTAACCTTTTTGTCCAGCCAAGCGAGCTATGGAGTAGGGAAGGTGGATTTTTTAACATGGCTCAATAGTTTATTAACACTACAAGATAATGAATTGGACTTAGAGAATGAAATTGTTCAGCATGAAAAATCTATTGCTCAATTAGAAGAAATCACAGGAGCCTCTTTATGAAATGGATCGCTTTTAACAAATTCAAATGCAGTATTTTTTTGATTGGCTTGTTGACTGTGCCGATAGTACATGCTCAAACTAAGCATGAGGGGTCTACGCATACAGCGGTTCAAACGCCTGCTTTACAGGATACCAAAAAAGATCATGCTGGAATGAACATAATCAAAAGTTCAACGCCAAACATCCTCGTTATTGATCCTGCTCGTTTACAATCAATAGGCGTTACTTATGAGCCCGCACGTATTCAATCGATGGAAAAAATTATTCGCACATCAGGCTATATTGAAGCGGATGAGCGATTAATTGCCCATATTCATGTTAAGTTTGATGGGTGGATTGAGCGGTTAATGGTGAGTTCTATGGGAGAAATTGTCAAAAGCGGGCAACCACTGTTTACGGTTTATAGCCCCGACTTAGTTTCTACACAACAGGAATACTTACTTGCGTTGCAGGCTCAAAAAATATTGGGAACAAATGCATCAACAGGGCAGGCTATCAAAGGTGCGCAGGATGCTTTGCAAGCAGCAACTCAACGGCTTTTATTATGGGGTGTTTCTGAAAAAGAAATTCAGCAGCTCAAACAAACGGGGAAAATACTTAAGGCAATGACGATTGATTCACCGATTCAAGGGACGGTTATGAGTAAATCAATTTATGCAGGTATGCGTATTGAACCCGGAAATGAACTTTACACCATTGCTGATTTGTCTCGCGTCTGGATTATCGGTGATATTTATGAATACGAATTACCGTATGTTCGATTGGGGCAAATAGCTACTGTCGCCTTAACGTATTTACCCAACAAAACGATTACGGCCAAACTTGATTTTATTTATCCAACTGTTGATTCACAAACACGCACAATCAAAGCGCGATTTGAAGCAGATAATCAACAAGGTCAATTAAAGCCGGGGATGTATGCCAATCTCGAATTAAAAATCCCATTAGGGAAACATCTCGTCGTCCCGCAAAATGCTATTTTATTAACGGGGGAACAAGCGATTATTTTTATTTATAAGGGTGAAGGGAAAATTGAATGGCGGAATGTTAAGTTAGGTTTGCATACTGGGGATTTAGTTGAAGTGATACAAGGCCTGGAAGAGGGTGAGCAAGTGATTACATCAGCGAATTTTTTGATTGATTCCGAAAGTCAATTGAAAGCCGCCATGGGTGGTATGCAACATTAACCAACGAAGTGGAAAGAGAGAGACGTGAATATGATTGGACGAATCATTGAATTTAGCGCTCGCAATAAATTTATTGTCTTATTGTTTGTGTTGGGTTTTTCTTTGATGGGCGGGTGGTCTTTAAAACATATTCGCATAGATGCTTTACCGGATATTTCTGATACGCAGGTTATTGTCTATACGACTTGGATGGGACGATCTCCAGATCTTATGGAAGATCAAGTGACTTATCCTATCGTTACAGCGCTATTATCAACACCCAATGTAGTTGCTGTGCGTGGCTTTTCTGATTTTGGATTTTCTTATGTCTATATTATTTTTAAAGATGGTACAGATCTGTATTGGGCGCGCAGCCGAGTATTAGAATATCTCAATCAATTGGCGGGGAAATTGCCGGAAGGGGTAATGCCTCAAATAGGGCCGGATGCCACACCGGTTGGATGGATTTATCAATATGCTTTGGTAGATGAAACAGGCAAGCATAATTTAGCGGATTTACGTACTTTTCAAGATTGGTATTTACGTTATTGGTTGCGCAGTGTTCCGGGTGTTTCAGAAGTGGCTAGTGTCGGTGGTTTCGTCAAACAATATCAGATTAATTTAGATCCGGTTAAAGTGCAGGCTTATAACCTCTCAATACCAGAAATCATCGAAAAAATTCGTATGAATAATAATGATGCGGGCGGACGTGTGATTGAGCTTACCGGTGTGGAGTATATGATCCGAGGTCGTGGTTATATTAAATCGATCGAGGATTTGCAAAATATTGCTGTAGGTACAAATATAACGGGAACACCTGTCTTATTACGCGATGTTGCTCAAGTTCAAATAGGTTCTGATATGCGTCGTGGCGTGGTTGATTTAAACGGGCAAGGAGAAGCAGTCGGCGGCGTTGTTGTCATGCGTTTTGGAGAGGATGTGCTACAAGTCCTTAATAGCATTAAAGCGAAAATGAAAGAGATTGCCTCTTCAATTCCGCCAGGAATGAAGATCGTTAATGTTTATGATCGCAGCCATCTAATTAATGAATCAATCGATACGGCTACTTGGAATTTGTTAGAAGAATTAATCGTTATCAGTTTTTTGATTATTGTTTTTTTATGGCATTTTCGCTCTGCATTGATTCCTATTATCACCTTACCTATAGCGATTTTGATTGCTTTTATTCCGATTTATTACTTCCATTTAGGCCTTAATATTATGTCCATTGGCGGCATCATTGTGGCGATTGGAGATATGGTGGATGCCGCTATTATTATGATAGACAATGCGCACAAACGATTAGCTGATTGGGAGAGTGCAGGTTGTATCGGCGATCGCACAAAAGTTATCATTGATTCTGCTAAAGAAGTAGGGCCTGCTATTTTTGCATCACTCATCGTCATTGCGGTTTCGTTTATGCCTGTTTTCACGTTAGCAGGTCAAGAAGGGCGTTTGTTTTCACCCCTTGCCTATACGAAAAATTTAGCTATTTTTATGAGCGCATTATTAGCGATTACATTAATTCCTTTGTTGTTACCCATTTTTGTACGAGGACGAATCATTCCTGAATACAAACATCCAGTCACTTTTTTTCTACAGAAAGCCTATGCGCCTCTGTTGCGAATAACTTTAAAATATCGCTATCTAGTTATTACGCTCGTAGCGATACTGACGTTGAGCATTATCCCGCTTTATAAAATGATCGGCTCTGAGTTTATGCCACCTTTGTACGAAGGAACCATTTTGTATATGCCGACAACATTGCCCGGTATTTCTATTACACAAGCGTCGGATTTGTTACAAAGAATGGATCGAAAGCTAAAATCATTTCCCGAAGTCGCTTATGTCTTTGGAAAAACCGGCCGTGCAGAAACATCTACCGATCCCTCTCCCTTTAATATGATGGAAGTGATTGTAGAGTTGCAACCAAAAAAACTTTGGCGTGCCGGAATGACTTATGAAAGTTTAATCGCAGAGATGGATAAAGCCTTGCAATTCCCCGGTGTGAGCAATGCGTGGACGATGCCTATTAAAGCCCGTAATGACATGCTAACCACCGGTATTCGTACGCCTATTGGGATTAAAATATTTGGCCCTGATCTTAAGGAAATTGAAGTGATCGGCAAAGAAATAGAGATGCTTTCAATGCAAGTTTCAGGGACTCGTACCGCTTATGCCGAACGCGTGGCAGGCGGTTATTTTCTTGATTTTGATATGAATCGTAATCAATTGGCGCGCTATGGATTAACGGTGATGGATGTAAACACAATGATAGAGTCTGCCATTGGAGGCGAAAATATATCAACAACGATTGAAGGTCGAGAACGTTATCCCATTAGCGTGAGATATTTACGAGAACTGCGTGACGATCCTGAAAAGCTGAATCGAATTTTGGTGAAAACATCGAGTGGAGCACAAGTACCCCTAGCGCAATTAGGTGCGTTAAAATTTCGGACAGGTCCTGCAATGATTCGTGATGAGAATGGCTTATTGTCCGGTTATGTGTTTATTGATATCCAAGGGCGAGATATCGGTAGTTATGTCGATGAACTGAAACAACAAGTTCGCGAAAAAATAAAACTACCGCCAGGTTATACTCTGGCGTGGTCAGGCCAATATGAATTTATGCAACGCGTGCAAGAACGGCTTAAAATATTTGTGCCTATGACGTTAGGTATTATTTTTATTTTATTCTACTTCACTTTTCGGTCTGTCGTCGAGACGCTTATCGTCATGTTAGGCGTTCCTTTTGCGTTGGTGGGTGGATTTTGGTTATTGTTCTTATTGGGATATAACTTAAGCGTTGCCGTTTGGGTTGGATTGATTGCTTTAGCGGGCGTGGCTGCAGAAACAAGCGCCGTTATGCTTGCTTACCTTGATTACGATTACAAACAGCAAAAAGAAAAAGGACTCATCAATACATTGGCAGATTTGCTTCAAAGCATCCATCAGTCGGCGTTATCGCGCATTCGACCGATGATGATGGCGGGGTTAGCGAATATATTAGGGCTATTACCTATTATGTGGGCAACGGGTATTGGTGCAGATGTGATGAAACGATTAGCGGCGCCCATGGTTGGTGGCGTCTTTTCAGCTTTATTGTTAACGCTGTTTGTTATTCCAGCTATATATGTTATCTGGCGGTGGAAAACTGACATAAAGTAACATTATTTTCAGCCGCTTCAAACGCTAGGTAATACTTTATATCAATGGCGAGAAGAGATAGCTAGAATGTGGCGGTTTACTAAAAGCAATGGTATCACTGAGGGCTTTCATCGAAATATGAAGCTTATTCAAAGACGCGCTTATGGATTTAAAAATTTTGACAATTATCGATTACGAGTTAGAGTATTATATGGTTAAGGATACTGTCTCCTCATTTGGGAAAGCCCCCTTGTTCTTCTACATGAGATGAATGCGTTTTTGAAATAAATCGTTAATCGCCTGATTTATTTGGTGGGCTGTGCAGGGATCGAACCTGCGACCCGCTGATTAAGATTAAGAGTCGCACTTACAATTTACAACTTTTTGATTTTAGTAATATTGATACGAAAATATTCCGTTGCAAAATCCCCACAAATGTTAACTCATCCCCACAAAAACCCCACATACACAAAGCAATGAAGTTTTATTATAATTAAAGTGTATCCTGATTTTTATCGAAATGGAATTCAGAAGATTTTGCAAGATCGTGAATTACGGATAGTAGTTTATGAGGCTAAAAACAAAAAAAAGAAAATTGATTTATACGATTTATAGCAACTATTTTGCACTAACTTCAACAATTCGGCCAATGTATCGAGCGCTTGAGTTTATCCGGCATAGATCCGAAATTTGGAATAAATTTTTAGAGGCGAGTTTAAGTTTTCCTTAAGTTTTCTATGCTATAAGTCTTTCCTGATTAATAACAACAATAATGGAAAGAAACAAAATGCAAGATATAGATAGAGTGCTTGGGGTACATCTCGGTGAGATTGAAGAAAGTTTATTTTTCGAAAGAAATTTTTCAAAAACTTTGCTGTATTGTAGGATAGCCCTTAGAGAACTTCAAGAAGTCTGCCAAGAAAAAAATTTAAATTACGGCCAATTCGTTACTTCTGCTATGACAAGTGTTGGGGAAATAAGCGACGCCACGCTGGAAGGGATGCGTCGTATATTGTTTTATCAAACGTTATGTGAATTTGAAACAAAACCGACTCACTTGCGGTATAATTTTGTCCCCCAGGATAAAATCTCTCAAATTATTGAGCCGCTTCTCTTTGAGTTAATGCGTGTTCCAACGGAAGAGGCGCCAGTCATTCGTGGGCTGGGTTTTTTTCGTATTGCATCTTATTTAAAAATGTTAAAACAATATGTCTCAGCAGACGGCTATTATCAGCTTGCTATTCAGGAGTTTAAGAAGATAGGTCAAAACGCAGGAAATATTTACAACTTTCTAGAGGATAGCGTGGAGGGTGTGAGAACTGAAATGCTCGAGCGCTATGAGAGTTTAAAAATGACTCTTGAAACGTTGCATACAGAGCAACAAAGACAATTAGAAAACCTTTTTACCCGCATGCGTGATTTCATGGGATTGGGTTGTTATACTTTTGTTCAAGACTACTATGCGTCTTGTCCAAGATTTCCATTCCCTTACGATCAAATTCGAATGATGCAGTTTTATCAATGCAAACAAGAATTATCTCCCAGGATAGTACCTGAAGGATTTTTTAATACTGCAGCCAAAGGATTGCAAGAAAATATGGTTCATGTTTCAACCTTCGAGCAACTGGCTAGCGTAATGCAGTGTATTGTCAGTGGCATTGTTCATATAGAGCGCGAAAAAGATCAGTATAGTGAAGTTCAGGGCGATATTTGGCCGCAACGTAGACAATCTATGTTATTCCAGCAAACGGGAACACTACTTAAGTTATTTTTGAGCGCACAAGAGCAGATGAGCGTGCTTTTGCAGCGTGCCATGTCGCCAGATACAGTTATTCCTGCGATGGAGGGGGTGACGTTTGAAGCGGAGCCCCCTGTTCAACGTGTTGTTACAACTGCGCCTGTATCAACAGAAGAGGGGCAAAAAGGAATGGATGGGGAAGTTGAAGAGCAACATCTCAACATGCCATCGCTTAGCATGTTCCTTGGCATGGGGCTCTCTGTTTTTCATCCTATAACAGGCGATGTGGAAGAGCAAGAACGCCCAGGTACGCCATCGCCAGGGTGTCGGAAATAACACATGCACATACGCGTTTTGTTTAAATCACCAATCCTATTTGTTGATAGTCTTTAGGGTTACTCGGGCGTCTACAAGGGGCGTCCGATATAAACTTCCTGTCTATTTCGTCGCTATCTCTTCTGCGATGCGCGAGTTCTCAAGCGCATCAAAAAAATATTCTCTACTCGTCGTCCTTGTTCTTTGGTCATCACTTTTTACTGTTGCGATGTTATTATATTTTACGCGCTAAACGAATGGAGATCGGTTGGCTAACTTAGGAAATGTTGAGGCTGGATGTTTACGAATCGCATTTGAAATTTATAATTTATTGGTTTTATTAATATTGATACGAGAATATTCCGTTGCAAAATCCCCACAAATGATAACCCATGCTAACTCATCCCCACAAAATTTCCACAATGCAGTATGACCGTGGCAATTCCATTATTTTTGTGCGGAATTTATTGTTTACTGCTATATTTAAAACTCGGAGAAATATTTTTACTAGATTAACAATTAACTTATAATAGGAAAATGACTATGATGCTGTTTAATAAAGGCGAGCTCTCATTGACTGAGGCTGCAGAGCGCGCTGTAGAAAATGCAGATGTAAAAACTTTAATGGGATTCTTGAAAAAGAATCCAAATACTCCAATCGTTCCTCTTTTGTCAAAAGCCATTAAATTATTGGAAAGTGTTCCTGTGTGAAACAACAAACCGTACTTGAAAAAAGATGCCGCCAAATTGTTATTCCGCCTATGTCTGAATCTGACTCGTCCGTCGAAAGAGCTTGTAGGCGGCAAATGCTAATTGACCAATTAATGGGGGATGCCCCAACGCTTCCACCCAGACCAGACGATTTGCGTCCGGCGAGAATCGCTAAAATTGTTGGGATAATTCGTTCAAATTTAGAGGCTCAAAACCGCCATGACGCCAAGCATGGTGCAAATCTTGGAGGTGAAAGTCCTCTGCTCGCCGTGGAAGTCGGGAGAGCGAGTCTAGGCAAGGGTGTCCTTCGTTAGGAGGAATCTGAAGGAAGTCGATGACGAAACAAGGTGGTGACGAACAGAAACCAAATATAAGGCTGGAACAATAGGGTAATACAGTCGTAGATGTAGAAGCCCATAAAACTTCTCGCGAGTTGTTCTAGTAGATTATGGGTTGTTGTTTCATAAACTTATGAAGAGCGGAGTGCCAGAAGCTAGAGCTGCAAAGACAAGCTTTTCCAATAGGAAACGATGGAGATTGTCACATATGCCGGCTGTAGAAACTGCGTATCCAATCAATTGGTTTGTTAATGATATGAAGCTGAGGATAAGATCGAACGAAAAGAGAAAACACTGGTTCGGAGTCACTCGTACTTCCAATTCTACTTTATCGCCTAATTATCTAAGGAAAGAATATATGAGATGCTACATTCGCGTCTTATGGCGCGTGTAGAAAGAAAGTTGTCAATCCAATTTTTTAGTACACATGCGCTTACCGGGCTACTGAGAGCTATAATTTTCTCCCATGATAGATCGGAAAAAACGCTGATTATGCTGCCACCACTTAACCAAGTTAGCGCGCTCTTTGCTAATGATCCGACAAACCTCTCATCAATTGTCTGAAGTTTCTTTTTAAAGTTTTTTGCAGCAGGAATAATTTCTGCTTTTATTGCCTTTTCAATTGTATCTACATAATTGCTATCAATGCCGATGCTCCCTTGTTTTGTTTGTAGCATATCTACATGCTCCAAAAAGTCTTTACGTTCCTTTTCGGTTTTTTTCTATATTTAATTACATCCCTAAGACTTAATTTTTCTATACATGCAGTTGGTACTAATTCGTCAAATATAGCAAAACTAAGATCGGATATTTGAATATGATTTTTTATGGGTTCTAACTTGTTTATTGCGCGCGCATATCGTGCGCCGAGTAAATTAGCATAAGGTGCTGCATCTGCCAAAGGATGAAAATCATTTTTCGCACCTTCGGTTAATGCAAAATTTAGTTTTGCAGAGCAAGTTGCTGCCATTGAGATTAATTGTTTCGCGCACCCAAGAGAAGACGATAAATCAAAATGTCTAATGTTATCATCAAATAATAAGTTTTTTGCTGCTTCATATTTTTCCGTGAACAAGGAAAGATCGACGCCTAATATTTTATCAGCGACATCATTTTCGTTTCCCGCTTTACCATAATTTCCTGGGGGAATCTGAATTTTACGAAATGTTAATGAAGCTTCCAAACCATTCTTAAATTGCTTAAGAAATAATGGGTCGTTTATATCAGCTTTGATTTGATCTAGAAAATTTTCTTTAATTCTACCTCCTCGAACTCCGTGCACGACGAAAGGGACACCGGCATCTCGAAATGATTGCTCGTATTGGCGAAGTGGTGAAGGCGCGCCTATTAACCCAAAATTTTTAAAAGTAAAAGCGGGGCGATCCATAAAATGAAGCTCGTCAAAAAGTAAAATCGCTTTTTTAAGCGTCGTTTCCGCAACATACATATCAGGATAATAGAGCACGTTAATTTTTTTAGTACGCATATAAGCATCTCTTTAGAGCAAAAATTAGCTTCCTGTGTTTATATTACCTGTGGGAGGGAAAATCATCGAGAAATATTAACGTACGGCATCATTCAACGTAACGCCTAAAGCGTCTGTAATATCTTTTAGGCGTCTCACTGAAACATCCTTTCGAACAGCTCTCTCGATCTGACTATAATACGTAAAATGCATATTAGCCAGCTCCGCCAATTGCATTTGGCTGAGCTTCTTCTTTAGCCTGTATTTTTTCAGGTTTTTCGAAATTTTTGTAGATAGCTTTGCTGATCTTTTTTCATTGGACAAAGATTATTATTTATAATACCCCTATATTTAGAGACGATCTATCTAATCCCATTTGTCGAGAGCAAGTTGGATGTCTCGGCGCTCAAAAACTAACTGATTGCAAATCGCATTTGAAACTTACAATCTATTGATTTTATGTGCGCCAAGACGAAGTCTGACTGATCTTGCGGGTGAAAGTCCCGTCGTAGAAGGAGAACCGATTCCACTACGTAGCGAGTCTTGCGTCGCCGTAGGTAACGAAGGCGACGAAGCGTAGATAGCGAAACCGGCGAGCCAAAACCCGAGCGTAAGGGTGAACGAAGTCGAGCCTCGAAATAATAAAAGAACGTGAGAGCAGATGGGCTATAAAACCCAGCAAGCAACAGGCGATTAGCAGAACTAAATCGGGAAACAAAAGCTGCAAATCACCTCCCACCGGGGTCATAGACGTTAGCGAGCCAGTAAAGATGAGCCGAGGAACTTGGGAAGCCCATAGTTCTCTGCAAGGAAAGCAGTAAGGGACACACAAGTGGCTCAAACCACAAGGTGCTGAAGAAGGAACAATGGGTGGCGGAGCCAGCTGTAGTAGCGAGGAAGCGAGTAATGATCGCGGAGCCAAGAGCTGGCGGATAGTGATAGCTCGAGAGGGAAACTGATGATCGTACAAACAGCAGACGAAAATAAAAAGACAACGAAACTCGAGAGCATAGGCAGACGAGCAATGTACCGGAAGGACACGGTGTTCAACAACATTGGACATATAGTGGATCTGGACTTGCTTCGGGAATGTTACCAACAGCTGGATGGAAAGAAAGCGGTTGGTATAGATGGAGTTAAGAAGGCATCCTACGGAACGATTAGAAGCTAACCTGCAGGATCTTCTCATGAGAATTCGTAGGAACGCGTATAAGCCCAAAGCCTCAAGGTTAGTAGAGATACCGAAAGAAGACGGAAGCACAAGACCGCTCGCTATATCATGCTTTGAAGATAAGCTAGTGCAATTGGCAGTTTCACAGATTCTAACGAAAATCTACGAGCCACTATTTCTTCCGTGTTCCTATGGATACAGGGAAGGAGTGAATGGGCACGAGGCATTACGTGCCTTAATGAAACACAGCAATCGAAACCCAAAAGGGGCGACGATAGAAATTGACCTGAGAAAATACTTCAATTCGATACCTCATGCGAAACTGCAAAAGGTGTTAAGAGAAAAGGTAGTCGACAGGAATTTTCTAAAACTAGTTGAGAAACTCATACGAGCGCCAGTTATGACGAACGGAAAAGCAGAGCTCAACAGAGTAGGGTGCCCTCAAGGGTCGATCATTTCGCCGATCTTATCGAATATTTATCTGCATCATGTGATAGACCGCTGGTTTAATGAAATCAGCAGGACACATCTAAAAGGCAGAGCAACTATGGTAAGATTTGCCGATGATATGGTGTTTGTGTTTCAGCACAAAGAAGATGCGGAAAAGTTTTATAAAGTACTGCCGAAACGACTTGAGAAGTACGGATTGAAATTGCACGAAGATAAATCGAGCATCATTGAATCCGGCAGTAAGGTAGCAGAAGAAGCAGATCAACGAGGGAGCCGTATCCAGACATATAAATTCTTAGGATTTATATGTTACTGGGGTAAGAGTCGAAACGGTCAATGGCGACTGAAGTTTAAAAGCCGATCGGATCGATTAGCAGGAAAACTCAAGGCGCTTCGAAAGCATCTCAAGGAAAGCCTCAGTGAGGAAACGGAAACTGTACTGAAGCGTGTGAAACGAGTGGTTGTGGGATGGATAAACTATAACGCGATCTCGGACAACCAACGAAGCGTAGACTCGTTTATTACGTATAGTAAACGTGCGCTGTTTAATTGGATGAACCGCCGAGGAGGAAGTCGTAGAATGAACTGGACACGTTTTGCAGAACTACTAAAACGGATAAATTATCCGCAAAATTATAAAACGACATCGATGTTCGCAACCTGTCGAATAATTTAGTGCTGTCTGGGAGCCGGATGCGGGAAATTCGCACGTCCGGTTCTGAGGAGGGGCTCGTCAGGGTAACCTGGCGGGTCTACTCAACTAACATTGATACGAGAATATTCCGTTGCAAAATCCCACAAATGATAACTAATGCTAACTCATCCCACAAAATCCACACCCCGCAGAGGCCTTTTGTCGCGCTCAAATATATCCCAATTTTTATCGAAATTAGGGATTTCAGAAAATTTTATAGGCATAAATTACGGACGATAATTTACGAGGCGGAGTCTAAAAACAAAATAGAGAAAACTGATTTGACCAATTTACAGAAAAAAATTGCTTTATCGAGGGAAATCAGTCTAACATGATAGTGAATATAATCTTGAGACGAATGAAGATTTTAGATTAAGTGTCAATTTTACGGATGAAATTCTTAGACGAAAAGTCGTACGGCTTGTAAAGGATTCACAACCGATTCGAGCGATGGAACGCATAGACCTAAAAAATAATTATATAACTGCTGTCTTAAATTTAGCTTTGTTATTTTTTTCGGTTCTGTAACAGAAAGTGTGGGTAAGGTGTAAAAAAAGACATGATTCATTAAAATCCACCTGAAGAAATTAACCACAATTTAACAG
>MGXH01000060.1 GCA_001801305.1 Gammaproteobacteria bacterium GWE2_42_36 | reverse complement strand
GTTCTTCCACCTTGAAAATCTCCGTCGATAAAAATGCACCATCAACCATAACTGCAACCCTTCAAATCACCATCGGTAATACCATCGGACAAGCGACTCCTATCACGTTGAGCATCCCCGTATTATCCAATCAACCCACTATTACCCCAGAAACCTATAGCACTGATATCGGGAAAGTCGGCGATTCAATCGACGTCGTCATTGCTAAAGCCTCAACCCCTACAGGCTCTATCGCTTCAGTTCAATCAACCGATGCGGTCTTAGCAGATCACGGATTATCCTTGCAACTCGGTTCCGATAATTCAACCATTCATCTCGTCGGTACCTTGAAAAACCCAACTGCTTCTCCTCAGCCATTCCGCTTCATTGTTAACAATGATCTTGGCCAAACCGCAACCTCAACAAGGAATATTTTTGATATTGCTGGCCCTGCCCCAACAATAATAAAATTTGATCAATTACAATCCCCTATCGGTTACATTGGTCAAAAAATTCAAAACCTTCAAATCGCTGAGACCTCAACTCCCATTGCTTCTATCACTGCTGTTGATGAACACGGAGCGCCTATAGATTTACATCTCCATAATCTACAATTCGATCTCAGTCCAGATGGCACCGTTATTTATTTAAACACGATAAACAACTCCGGTTTGCAAACAGCGACCACAGCTCCAAAACGCTTCTCCATTGAAGTAGCTGATCGATTTGGCCAGTCCGTAACTTCTGATGTTTATCTTCTGGAAATTGCAAAACCTCTCCCGACTATTTTTCCTGTTTCCATTATCGATCATCTTAACCAACCAATTGACACCACTATTGCAATTATTGGTTCTTCAACCAGTCCCTTAAATCAATCCATCAGACTTAACGACTATACGGCCGAAGAGTCCAAAAATGGTATTCCAACAAGCATTGAAGGGCTGAGCGCTCAAGTTATCTATGACCCTAATTCTGGAAAACAGGCTACCATTCGTCTTTTCGGGACACCGAAGGCTCGAGCCAATCAAACAACAGTTCTGATTAAAGACGTTGAGACAACAGATCCTGGCGCTGAGGCTTTAGCGCCTACAAAATCTGGCGCCTTTTCGGTTATTTAAAAATGCAGCCTCAAAATAAGTCTGACAACCCGTCAAGTCGCCGGCTGAGAAAGGCGATTCAACAAAGTAGGCATGAGCCCTGAGCGGGCAACATCATCGACGAGCACGATATTGATCGGCGCATTCTTCCAATTCGTTTGCAACTGTTCGTTGATTTGCGCATTCGTCGTTGCCGCGGCAGAAATCAATCCATCAAATCGCCATTTCGGATTTTTCGGGCGCGACGTGACCATGGCGGCTAATGCACGCAGTTGATGGCGATACTGTCCTTGATTCCAACTATCGATCACCTGATTTAATTTTTCGATCAACGTTTCCGGATCCGGTTGCGCCATCCACCTGGCATCCAACACATCATGTCGATTCCAAATGTAACGATTGATTGCCGGATCAGAAGAAGGAATTTCACTGATTAAAATAATACGACCAGGTGTGGACCAAATATGCCCCATCGTCAATGTTGCTGGATTATCGCGAGGAATGAGCAGTCCACTAAATTCTTTAACAATGAGTCGATAAAAAATCGTCGCTTCATCCGTATCCATCACACCGCGCGTTGATACCGCATTTTCAGACAGCAAATGCGGTATATCTAAAATCAAAATCTCATCAGGGTGATTTTGTAAAAATGTTTTAATTTGCGTGAAAATACCGTTCGAACCAAAATACGGCGTAGAAATCCACAAATGTTCGCTGTAATACGCGCCATCTTGATACGTCACGCGCAAATCTAAAAATCGCGCGCCCGCATTCAATTGCTGCAAAATCGACACCGATTGCGCTTTTGCCTGTTTCACCAATTTGGCTGTCGGATGGTAGTATTTAGGACTCACATTTTGAGCGATCAATCGACCTTGGCTAATCGGACTATTCGTGCTGAGATCGGAAGTGCCGGCATCATGGCTACCTAAAATCGGCACTTGATTGATCGGCAAGTTGCGTAATTGATCTTTATGTTGTGACATCCAATCCGCATAATCGCCACTTTGCGCAAATGCACTAGATGCCAACACGATACCACTTGCCATTACGGCAAAACCGATCAAACTAATCATTAATATTTTCGTCATCATGAACTCCTATTCATTCGATCGATCTTCTGTAATCAATCCATCATAAATTTTAATCATTCTTCTCGTCCGCTTCGCTACGGCTAAATCATGCGTCACCAGAATAACGGTTTTCCCTTCTGATGAGAATTGCTCAAAGAGTTTAATCACTTCATTACCGGATTGACTATCTAAATTTCCGGTGGGCTCATCAGCCAATAAAATATTAGGTTGCGTCACTAAAGCGCGTGCTATCGCCACGCGTTGTTGTTGCCCACCTGACAATTGATTAGGCCGATGCGCGCGATGTGTCAACAAACCCAACTGCTCGACTACCACTGTCGCACGATCGATTCGCTCCGCTATCGCAATACCTTGGTAATCCAATGGTAACATCACATTTTCCAGCACATTCAAATAAGGCAGTAAATTAAAACTTTGAAAAACAAATCCAATTTCACGACTGCGAACACTCGCCAATTCATTGCGATTTAAATGACTGACCTCTCGACCATTTAAAACATAGCGCCCACTCGTTGGCGTCGATAAACAACCGATGATATGCATCAATGTTGACTTGCCAGAACCCGACGGCCCCAAAATCGAGATATATTCTCCTGCGTTAATTTGCAGATCAATGCCTTTTAATGCCTCAAAACTCATGCCGCCCGATTGATACGTCTTTCGTATTTCCTGCATGATAACGATCGGATTACTCATATCGCAACGCCTCCGAAGGATCAATATTCGCTGCTTTCAATGCCGGAAAAAATCCGGCTAAAATGCCCATGCCGCTTAAAATACCCACAACGAGGAGCACGACAAAAATAGATAACACCGGCTTGGGCTTTCCAATCGCCTCAACTATTTTTCCGTGCATCGGAATCAGTCTAATCAGCGTAATAGTCCCATAAGATAACCCCAAACCGATCACACCGCCTAGTAAAGTTGCCATGAATGTTTGAAACAAATACCCCGCTAAAATTTGATAGGTTTTCGCCCCAACCGCCATACGAATGGCAATCTCTCGAACCGATCGTGCAATCGTTGCTAACATCACATTCGCAATGCCAATCGCAGCAATAATCAACGTAAATGAGCCGATAATCCCTAAAAACAGCTGCATGCCTATAAAAAAGGCGTTGATTTTTTCTTGCGAAACAGCCAGGTCATCAAAATCAACAATCCCTTCATCACTCGGATCAACATGATGATTGAGCGCAAGGACATGTTGGATTTGCAATTTGATCGCGCTGAGTTGTTTGGCGTCCTGATAAGTCAACACGATCCCATCCAAATAAAGCGGATTCGCAATCAATTCGTAAGTTGTCGATGGAATCCAATTGTTAAACGCATCACCCCCTTCTTTCGACATCATTTCCGTTTTTTCTTTCATGATCCCGATCACTTTAAAAGGTTGCTGATTGATAAAAACCATTCGCCCTATCGCGCCTGATAAATTCGTTGAAAATAATTGTTTAGCCGTTTTCGTTCCCAATACAATAACTGACCGACGTTCTAATAAATCAATGGGAGAAATAAACCGCCCCGGTGATTGAATAGTAATTTGATGGATGGCTGCATACTGTTCGTTGACAGCCATCAAAGGAATCGAAAAAGTTTTAGTCTGGTACGTCAATTTTTTGGTTATGTTATACAAGGGACTCATCCGCTCGATATGGGTGAGCCCTTGTCGGATTGACGTATAATCTTCTTTCATCAATTGCACGGGGGTATTAGGCGAAATACCTTGATAAGCCTTTGACGTGTTCCCACTTGTGATGGTAAGTAAACGATCGCCGGAATTCTTAACCTCTTGTCCAAAATGCAATCGTAATCCTTCGCCAATGGACAACATCATTGTAATCGTCCACGTACCCCAAGCAATCGCCAAAATCGTTAAAATCATTTTTGTTTTTTCATGCCAAAGGGCACGCATGGCTTGTCGATATAAAATACTCATGGCGCATACCCTATTGCTTGCACAGGATCCATGTTAGCCGCTCGTTTTGCGGGAAAATAACCGGCCAACAAACCAAATAATGCTAAAATAAAAGCTGCAACAAAGGCAGAACCAAAAGAAAGTGTGGGCGTCCCTAACCAGGCAGGCAAAGGCAAAAACGATAAAACCCATAACACCGATAAAGCAAATAAAAAACCTATCGCGCCCCCCAGCATCACAATCAAAAAAGTTTCCAGCATAATTTGTCGCATAATATGGTACGTTTTTGCACCGACAGCCATACGAATGCCAATTTCTGATGTTCTCTCGTTCACAATTAAAAACATCATGTTTGCCACACTCAGCGCGCCAACACCCAGTGTCATACATCCACAAAAACCGAAAAACAATCGAATCGCCAAAAAGAAATACTGAAAAAATTTAAAGAATTTCGTCGTATCAAAAATATTTAAGGCGTTTTCATCGGAAGGGTCAAAATGAAGTTTTTCTGAAAAATAAAATTGAATGTCTTTTTTGACAATGCCGGCATCTAAGGCAGGATCGGGAAAGAGAACAAAAAAACTAACATCTTGATCGCCCCACAAGCTCATCGCAGTGGTATAAGGAATTAAACACCCTTTATTATGAAAATTATACGCATTTTTATAAGGCGGTTCGATCACCCCGATCACCGTAAATAAGACTCGGTTCACCATCACTTGTTTTCCTAGTGCATCGGCATCACCCAATAATTCTTGTTTCGCTTTGTATCCTAAAATAATCACTCGAGCATGCGTTTGAATATCGATGGGATTGATAAATCGTCCGTTTTGCATTAGATTAATTTTTCGCAGCAATCGAAAGTCAGGTGAAACCCCCGCGATCTTTAAATCCATCTGTTTGTCTTGATAACCCACCGATGAATTATTAAAAAAAATCGGGCTCATCAATCGAATCGCTGGAAATGCCTGATTAAAATGAAGAACCTGCGCCGCCTTCACTTTGATCAGTCGTCCCGCAGGATAGCCCTCATAATTTTTTGTGCTTTTGCCCGCCCAAATAAAAAACGTACCATCTAATAAGGATAAAATATTTTTTTGACTGGTTTGATAAAATCCGTCCGATAATGCCAATAATAAAACAACGATAATCATTCCCCAGGCGATACAAAATAAAGCCAAAAAAGAACGTAATTTATGCAGCCATAAATCTCGCAGAATAGACACGATCATGGGGAGTCATCGTTCTCATTAGTATCATCCGTCGTCGGCTTATCTAAAACAGCCTGTCCAGCCGACAGCCCTTTTGTTATTTGCGCATTAATGCCATCAGTCAATCCAATTTCGATGAACTGGCGTTTGGGATTTTTAATGTCTTTTGTCGGCAACAAAACATAGGGTTTATCCTGATCGAATTGAATGACACGCTCTGGCAGTAATAGCGTATGCTTCGCTTCCTGAATTTTAATGTCTGCCGTCGCAGAGTATCCTGATCTCAGTGCCACATGATTGGGGATGTTTAGTTGCGTCACTTCTGCCTTAAACCCGACGCTAAAAGGAGAGGTTGTATCCGTCGAGGTGCTGTCTGCTTGCAAAGCAATACGCGATAGAACTCCGGTGATTTTTACATTAGACATAGCGCCCACCGTAATAACGGCCGGCGAATTCAAGGTCACCTTTGCCGCATCCGATTCGTCGACAGAACCTTGAAACATCAAGTCGCTCATATTGGCAATCGAAAATAAAGCCGTCGACGCCTGCGCCGAACTCAAAGATATAACGGGATCGCCATTATCGACACTGCGCGTTAGAATATAACCATCGATAGGACTCACGACAATATTAGCAATCGGCTTACCGGCAACGATGGTATTGCCCTGTTCTATTAAAGCGAGCTTTTGCGCCGCTAAAATTCGCTTTAATTTCGCCGCCTCCTGATCTCGCATGGCCGTAATATAGTCACCATAGCGAGGGGTGATGTACCCTCGTTCTAATGCTGTTTTAAAACGATCGGCATCTTTATTGGCTGAACGCTCAATCGCTTCAGCCTCCGCTAATTCTTCTTTCGCGATGGCATATTGCGTCGGCGAAGGAGCTGGCGTAATTTTAAGTAGTGGCGTTCCTTTCGTTACATACTCGCCTTCCCAATGATAAATTTCACCCACAATTCCATCAATTTGTGACTTGACTGTGATCGAATGCCTTGGTTTGATAAAACCGATAGCCTGAGCGTCTTCAACGATATCCCCCACCGTGACAGAAACTGTTGGTTGAATTGCTTGTTGCGACTGATGCGCGCGATGCCATATAAAGAGCCCCACACCAAATAAGACAATAACAAATGAAAATAACAGCCGTTTTTTACGTCCGCTTATCATACGTATGATCTTTAACATATTACTTCTGGCTAGTCTGAGTCGGTAGCACTGGCGGGCTTATGATCCCAGTTGAGACCGGAACCGCTGACGGATTAACATTCCCTGACTGTGCTGACGCGCTCATGGCGGACAAGTTTTTTGAATTGCTTTGCGTAGCGCTTTGAACACGAGCGTTCGCCGCCGCCTCTTGGTCTTCACGAAATTCTTTTATTCTTTTTAAACGTTCGATAGCAGCTGCCATTTTATGCGGCAGTAAAGGACGCGCAAAATAAAACGTATACGCATGCGCCTCGCTCGTTACATCCATCAGTTTCCAGCCATGCACTCCAGCCGTATCTAAAATTTCTTCGAATAACACTGGATTAACATGAAAAACCATCGCCGGCCTTTCAATCAAATACTCCCATTTTTCTCCAGACCACGTCACGGGACGCACGAAGGTATCGGTATAACTGATCGCATGACAGGCAAAACAAATCCCTCCGAGCCATAAAAAACAACACATCATTTTTTTAAACATAGATACCGCCCTCTTCTTCCATAAAATTTTCGTTTAGATTATAAATGATTTTCTTTGTTCTTGTATAATTAAATCGGATGACTATCAGAACGCTCCGGACGTCCATTCCGAATTCGCCACCAAGCTTTCCCAATGGGTTTTAAAGAAGGATCTAACAAAGTCCGCAGCATTAACAAGTCATGTGCCGCACGGAAATAAGGATTATTTAATAAACTTTTAATTTTTCTTCGATTACGTTGCTCTAATGGATATTGCAATTGCCAAATCGCGAGAACAACCTCACTGATACGTCGAGAAATCATGATGCGTTGCCTTTCAGCATGAATAATTTCATGCGCCGCTTGATGAAAAGCCTCCGACACTGCTAATTGTTGTTCGTGCAACAAGTCACGAAAACGATCAAAAAAAGGTACCCACAAAAACACGGCCCATAAAAAAGCGTAATTAATGGGGTTTTGCTGACGAAAACGTTCATCCGTATCTTTCAAAGCCGCTAGTATAAATGACTCGGATTCACTTGAGAAAGGAATATCCGGAAATAATTGATGGAGAAGTCGGTATTTTTTAAGCTGAAAAAACGTCTCTTCTGCCGTCCCTTGATAGAATAATTTCAACCATTCATCGTACAAACGGGAAGAAGAAACCTGCGCAAGACTCGGCGCACAAGTGGCAATAGCAGCCGCTGACGCTGAAGTCAGCTTAAAATTCAGCTTAGCCAAAAAGCGAATTGCGCGCAGCATACGAACTGGATCTTCTTGATAACGGGTCACTGGATCCCCAATCACTTGAAGACGATGATGGCGAATATCTTTAAATCCGTCGAAGCAATCTAAAATGACCGATTCTTCCGGATCATAATAAAGCGCATTGACAGTAAAATCGCGTCTGGCCGCATCTTCTTCAAACGTACCGTATACATTATCACGCAGGATTAAACCGCTATCATGTGTTTTTGCATGATTTTCCGCGGCGTTTTCATGGCCGGCTCGAAACGTTGCCACCTCAATCAATCCTGATTTAAAGTAAAGATGAGCCAGACGAAATCGCCGACCAATGATGCGACAATTTCGGAATATCGCTTTAATTTCTTGAGGACGCGCGCTGGTGGCTACATCAAAATCTTTAGGGCTTTTTCCTAAAAAAATATCCCGAATACTACCGCCTACAATATACGCTTCAAATCCTTCTGCCTGCAATTTTCGAACAACCGATAAAGCATGTTCGCTAATTTTATCGGGTGTAATTCCATGCTGTGACTCAGGAATAACGCGCAATTTTAATTTATTTTTTTTAAATAGCCGGTTAAACACCCTACTCAATCCTTTCCCATCTCGCACTCATCCTCTGTTGATCGCTTTTCAATTTATAAGCCCAGTGCATTTTTTTGTTGAACAATGATTTGTTGAATCCCTGTTTTAGCCAAATCCAGCATACTAAGAAACTCTTCTTGCGTAAACGGTTTGCCTTCGGCGGTTCCTTGGATTTCAATAAAATGACCATTGTCGTTCATCACAACATTCATATCGGTCTCTGCTTTGGAATCTTCTTCATAATCCAAATCCAAAACAACTTCCCCTTTAAACACACCCACAGAAACAGATCCAACTAAATTCTTTAATGGATTCGTTGAAATAAACCGACCTGAATACATGTGGCGTATTGCATCTGCTAAGGCAACACATCCACCCGTGATCGAAGCGGTCCGTGTTCCACCATCGGCTTGAATCACATCACAATCAATGCTGATCGTGTTTTCGCCCAGCAAAGATAAATTCACAATGGATCGCAATGTACGTCCAATCAAACGCTGAATTTCCTGCGTTCGTCCAGTTTGACGCCCTTTCACCGCTTCTCGATCAACACGATCATGCGTCGATCGCGGTAACATACCATATTCAGCCGTCACCCAACCTTGCCCTTTATCACGCAAAAATCGCGGCACGCCCTTCACAACACTGGCCGTACAAATAACTTTGGTTTCTCCATATTCAACGAGTACGGAGCCTTCGGCATGTTTCGTAAACTGGCGTGTAATTTTAATTTCACGCAATTCGTGTGGTTGTCGACCGTTTGCTCGCATAATAATTCCTTAAATAAAATTTAATTATCTCAATGGGTGACGATGGTACCTCAATTAGCACACCACGCTCAAGTGGAATAAAAAACCACGGTAACTGAAAACCGTGTTGTATTCCTATTTCCCCACACAAAACTTCGAGAAAATATTTCCCAACAAATCGTCAGTGGTAAATTCACCTGTGATTTCAGAAAGCACTTGTTGCGCATAACGTAATTCTTCCGCGGCCAATTCAATCGATTGTCGCTCGATTAAATTCGAGCGAGCCTTTAATAAAAATTCTTTCGCCTGCGCTAAGGCATCTAAATGTCGACGTCTCGCAAGAAACACATTTTCAGCACTCGCCTCAAATCCTATCGCCGCTTTCAAATGATTTTTGAGCAAATCAATACCTTGTCGATATTTGGCTGATAAATAAATCATCGTATATTCTCCCCGTGTTTCAACACGGGCTTGCTCCGATAAAAGATCAATTTTATTACAAATCAATGTGACGGCCGGTTTCGATGAAACGTTTTCATTGAATTCTGGCCATAGAATTTGCAAAGGCAACTGCAACAATGCGGGATCATCGACAACAAACAACACTCGATCGGCTTTTTCAATCTCCAACCAAGCCCGACGAATACCTTCTTGTTCGATTTCATTTTGCGTTTCTTGTAAACCGGCTGTGTCGATAATTTGCAATGGCATACCATCGATATGAATTTGTTCGCGTAAAACATCCCGGGTTGTCCCAGCCACCGACGCGACAATCGCGGAATCTTTTTCACTCAGTGCATTTAATAAACTCGATTTACCGACATTCGGTTTACCCGCAATCACAACCGTCATGCCTTCCCGTAATATCGCGCCTTGTTTGGCTGAAGATTCAATCGAAGCAAATTGCGTCAATGCATCATTCAACAAATGCTGAAGCGCCGCCTCTTGTAAAAAATCAATCTCTTCTTCAGAGAAATCAATCGCGGCTTCGATATAAGTACGCAATTGAATCACTGCTTCAACTAACTGATGAATACGAGCTGAAAACTCACCTTGCAAAGAATGAACCGCCGATCGAACAGCTTGAATCGAAGAGGCTTCAATTAAATCGGCAATCGCCTCGGCCTGCGCTAAATCAATTTTGTTATTCAAAAAAGCGCGCTTGGAAAATTCGCCGGCCTCAGCAGCCCTCGCGCCTAATCGTAAAATTTCTTTGAGCAAGGCATCTAGTAAAAAAGGATTGCCATGTGCATGCAACTCGATAACATCTTCACCAGTAAAAGAATGGGGTGCGCGAAAAAATAACATCAATCCGCGATCGATGATCTCGCCTGCATGATCATAAAAAGAAACGTAATGGGCTTTGCGTGGCTCGATGATTGATTGTTTCGTGATCGACTGTGCAATCGCGCCACTTTGAGAACCTGAAACCCGAATAATCGCAACCCCGCCACGACCTGGGGGGGTTGCGATCGCTGCAATCGTATCAACGCTTGCGGTTGGCATTCACCATCCACTCCGCTTTTTTAGCTTTTGTCGATTGACGATAGCCGCCGCGTTCAAATTTACGCGTGATATAGACTTGTTGCGCAATCGATAATACATTATTCACGAGCCAATACAGCACGAGCCCTGCCGGAAAGTTCATGAATAATGCCGTAAACATAATCGGCAAGAACATCATCATTTTCGCTTGTGTGGGATCCGGCGGCGCAGGACTCAATTTTTGTTGCACATACATACTAATACCCATCAAGATGGGCAGTACATAGTAAGGGTCTTTGGCGGATAAATCTTGGATCCACAAAATAAAAGGCGCCTGGCGCAACTCGACACTCTCGAGCAAAACCCAATATAAAGCGATAAAAACCGGAATTTGAACTAAGATCGGTAAGCAACCACCTAATGGATTGACTTTCTCTCGCTTATACAACTCCATCATCGCCTTGCTCATCGCCTGTTTGTCATTGCCTAATTGCTCTTTTAATTGAGCAATTTTCGGCTGCAATTTGCGCATGGCGGCCATGGATCGATAACTGGTTTCCGCTAATTTGTAAAATACCAACCGAATCAAGATCGTCACTAAAATAATAGACCAGCCCCAATTCCCAACAAATCGATGAATAAAAGACAGCATTTTGAAAATGACAATCGCAATGACCCATAAATGTCCATAATCCACGGTCAACTCTAAGTGCGGCGCAACCTGAGCAAGTAATGTAGCAATTTTCGGCCCGACATAAAGGGTTGAATGAAATTGTGTTGACTGATTTGGCGCAATAGCCGTCATGGGGCTTGCGATACCCATCGTGACTACACCGTCTGGCGTTGCAGCGCTATAATAATGTTGCATGACATCGCGCACGGGAATCCAAACACCGACAAAATAATGTTGCACCAACGCCAACCAACCATTTTGAATATCTTGACTGATCGGATTTTCGCCGATTTTATTTAAAGGGAATTTTTGGTAGGGGTTCTCTTCGCTCGATACCGCTGCACCTAAAAAGGAATTGACCCGAAACATTTTTGCTTGACCCGTACCCGTATCTTTTCTTAAAAATTGTGTGAAAAAGCTACCCATCCACGGTTGCCCACTTGCATTTTTCACATTCATCGATACATCAATCGCATATTGATTCGGTTTAAATACATAATGCTTCTCAACAATCAAACCGCTTTTCGTTTTTGCCTGTAAAACAACATCGAGCTGATCCTGGCCTTCAGCTAAAGCATACGTTTCTTTGCTTGAGGTATATTGCAAAGTTTCCGCTGACCCGGTATGGGACAACAACCCACTTTGTGCAATATAAAATAACTGA
>MGXH01000059.1 GCA_001801305.1 Gammaproteobacteria bacterium GWE2_42_36 | reverse complement strand
CAAGCTTTATTGGCTGGAGAAGAAATATGTAAAGCTTGTTATTGTGAACAGAGTTCTCAAGCGAGTATTTCAAAAATCGTGCTTTCTTTTGTGATGAATGTCACCGAAGCACAACTCGCCGCATTAACACCGGAAGAAAGAACCGAGATTGCAACGGTTTTAAAAAAAAATCCACAAATAAAGCAATTATTGCTTGCTGTGCAAGCATGGCGAAATACCTTAGCTACTACGTGGGAAACTGATTTGAGATATCCCTTCAATCAATCTCTAGATAGGCTGGGTATTCTGGAAAAACAGATTGATGACGCGCTTGAAAAGTTAGAACAAATCACCTATGCCGTCGGCATACAAAGCGCTTTCACATCACCATCACCAAAAACAACCACCTTGACCCCGTGCTGTTGTCTTGAGTTATTACAAGGGCATTCAAAGCTTAACCACGCGCTTATTTTATCTGCACGGAATTTACAAGACGTCTCGGAATATTTATGCGCACTTGAACAATTAACGTTGGAACGAGAAAAAACACAACAAGCCTATCGACAACGTACGGGATTTTTTCGATGGCCAAGTACGAAAAAAGAAAGACGAACATTCAAACAGCAATTAAAACAACAAGACGCGGAATTAGTACGCTATGGCGTATCTTCTCTCGTTACGCCAACGGTGATCACGGGATGGAAAAAAATATTTAGCGCCCCGAAAGCATTTGATACTTTTAAAAGAAGCCTTTTTTCTTATAGCATCGCAAAAAAATTATTAAACAGGGCAAAAAAGGAACCTTGGGCATGGTTACCTGCATGGTTTCTAGGCGCGAGCAAAGCAAAAGCCAGAAAGCAGGCTGAACGGGCAGTAAAATTTCAAAAAAAGGCTCTAAAAGCTTATGGCTTGGACGATAGGATGATAAAAAATACTCACGCATGGCAACTGATCGATATTGACCCCCACACGCGCATCGGAACTCCGGCAAGAACATCCACTTCTGCCGCCATGATCACAGACGATTTTTCGCAACAAAAAAAACCTCGACAGCTCCCTCCATCACCCAAAAATCGTCAACCCCCACCCAATTTATCGAGAGGATCAATAATTCCTGCCTCATCAAATCAGTTAGGTGCTGGAATCACCGATACGCCAGCACCAACCAGAATTGAAAGATCCAACACACCCCCTCTTCCTCCTCATGTCTCGTCAGTCGCAATGTGCTGCTATACACCGATGAATACCTCCTCTAGAACATCATCGCCTCAAACACCAAGCAGAGGAAATGCAAAAAAAAATGCCAACATAACCTCACAAACATCTCTGGCACAACGTTATACGCTTTTTGCCTCTGGGTCACCGATACACATGCCAGATAATGGAGATTTAGGGGCGTCGTCACCTCTACCGCCATCTCCGGCGAAATATCTTGGAAAACTTCATGAAGAAAGATTTCCCAAAGATAAATGGGATGTTATTAACGGATTGGATTTATCTCTCCCAGCATCGCCCGCTGTTTGATCGCATTAGCCAATCGCTTTGTTGGGCATTTTTTTATGAATTTACATTTTCATTACCTTGCCTTTCTCCTCAAATCGCTGCATAATTCGCCGTTTTGTAGGTACATGAAGAGCGGATCGTTTTGATCCTCTCGACTTCAAAAAACAGTAAACATTTTGATGATTAACGTGGAGAAAGACTGTGGCTAATACCAAGCAAGCAAAGAAACGCGCACGCCAAGCAGAAGTGCGCCGCCAGCATAATGCCAGCTTACGATCGATGCTTCGAACGCATTTAAAGAAAGTTCGAGCCGCCCTTGAAGCGAAAAACCCAGAAATGGCTAAGGAAGCTTTTAAGTCAGCCGTGCCAGTGATTGATCGTATGGCGCAAAAACGCATTATTCATAAAAATACAGCGGCACGACATAAAAGTCGTTTGAATAAACACGTGAAAAATCTTGTTTTAGGACAACCTGCTGCAGCGGTTTAATATTTCCTACCTGATATCTGTCATCCCGCGACTCGATCGCGGGATTCAGTAAAGTTCAATCTTAAATCGTTACTTCTTCTTTTGCGATGACTGCTTCTTGGAGATGTTTCATTACGGCATAAATCAGTGATTCTGTGCTTTCTCGACTATACGCGGATATACAAAAAACGGGACCTTTCCAACGCAAACGACGAACAATCGCTTTGCGGCGTTTTTCCAATTCTTCTTCGGTCAATAAATCCATTTTATTGAGCACAAGCCATCGCGGTTTTTCAAGCATTTCAGGATTGAATTTTTTGAGTTCTTGCGTAATACTTCTGACAGCAAGAACAGGGTCAGAATCATCCAACGGCGCTATATCAACGATATGCAGCAATAATTTATTTCGCGAAACATGTTTTAGAAATTGAATCCCTAATCCCGCTCCTTCTGCAGCGCCTTCAATCAATCCCGGTAAATCTGCAACAACAAAACTGCGTTCGGAATCCACACGCACAACACCTAAATGGGGGTGCAACGTTGTAAATGGGTAATCAGCAATCTTCGGCCGTGCGGCAGAAATCGCGCTAATGAGCGTCGATTTCCCAGCATTCGGCAAGCCCAACAATCCAACGTCAGCTAATACTTTCAATTCCAAATGTAATTCGCGCCTTTCACCAGGTTTTCCTTTGGTTGTTTGCCGAGGCGAACGATTCACGCTACTTTTAAAGCGGGTATTACCTAATCCGTGAAACCCGCCCTGTGCTACTTTGAGCGGCTTACCGTCAATTGTAATATCGCCTAATAATTCTTCCGTCTCTGAATCGTAGACCAATGTTCCGAGCGGCACATTGACATAAAGATCTTTGCCACCCTTCCCCGTGCAATTATTGCCATGACCTGTTTCACCGCTTTGCGCTTTGAATATTCGTTGATGGCGAAACTCGATTAAAGTATTAAGATCGTGATCTCCTACTAAATAAACACTTCCCCCATCACCGCCATCACCGCCATCCGGTCCACCCAACGGTACAAATTTTTCACGACGAAAGCTCAAACACCCATTTCCGCCATTGCCAGCAATGACCTGAATTTTTGCTTCATCTACAAATTTCATAATAATTTCACTCTCTGACCTAGATTAGCGATACAGTATACTGGTTTTTTATTAAAGAAAATATGATCGAAAAAAAGATTTTTTGATGAGAGAAAAGACAATAGGGATGATTGCGTAATCATCCCTATTCATAAAACACTCACTATTACAAACGTTGGCAACTGCAAGGTTGTTCATCGTTCTTGGGCTGCACAAAAACCGCATAGAAAGCATAAATAATAAGAACAGCAAAACATAACATTTTTCGATGGGACATCTCAAATGGAATCGTTGACAAAATAGTCGATAAAATAATCGAAGGCGTTAACGCAACAAAAGATACGGCGAGTGCTCCACCGTAGCATAATGCCCGTCTCATGATTTTCCCAACAACCCAAACGATTGCACTTATAAACAACGCAACAACAGTTAGCCAAAGCATAGAAAAAACCAATCCAACTAAATAAAAAACAACAAAAAGCATCGAAATTATTTTAACTTTCATATGCGCAATGATTTGCCCAATATCAGAAGCATTAATCATTACTTTACTGTCTTTTGAATATTGATAAATTTGAATTTTATCTTCATATTTAACTTGATAATTATCGCGTTGGACCAATAGCAAGGCTTGCTCGTGAGAAAAATCTTTAATCTGGTTGCCTGCATCGATAATAGCAAAAGTTTCTTTATTAGGCAGCGTAATACGCACAGGTGATTTCGACTGGCTTTTTAGGATACCACCTTCAATAGTCATCGTAGGAACCTGGGGTGCCATATAAGCAATATGCTGATCCAGTGTGTTTGTGATGAAATAAGTCCCTACTAAGGCAATAATAGCCCACAAGCAAGCCAATACCGTTAATAAATATAAGAACCCTTTCCATCGCCATGCTTTTGCAGCATGGCGATACAAGGCACTAGAAAAAAACGAAAAAATTATCGCTTTGAAAAAATTAAACGTCTTCATGTTAAGATACTCCTTCTCTCTACAAAATTTGCTAAACCTGCTAAGCGTTTATAGCAATCAACTCCCATTCATCATAAACATAATTTCACATGGGGTCAAAAAAAATCAATTAAAAATTTTAATGATTATTTTTATATAGAGCCTCTTTTTAACGCGAATTGAGGATAAATTTTGAGTTGGAAATACCTCGTTTTGCTAAAGCTAACATATTTCAGCTGAACTAAAAACGTTTGAGATTCGACAAAACGTATCTCAGATTTGAGTTATCATGATAATATATCATCGATTTTTTATTAGTCAGATAAACACCTGTGAGGGGAAAATATGCGTCGATTCATGAAAATATGCGCGCTATTTATGCTGATATTTTGCTTGCCTGTTATGGCTAAAGAGCCTGACCTTGCCCATAAGCTCTATGCGAATAGCTTAAAATTACAAGTCATTAACACGACTCGTGAACGAGGACACTTTGATGTCTGTTCTGGTCCACTTCAGGAAGGGGGGCGAACCATTTGTTCTTCTATTCAATTGCTTAGGAAAGGCAGCAATCGAATTTTTATCCCTGAATATCCTCATATTTACCCCATTTTTACCGACAGTAACGAGCAAACCTATACCTGTGGGACAGAAGCAAATCCCACACAACCGCTTTATTTTTCGCCCGACGTCATACACAATAATACATTACTTTTAGATTCTTTTATTCTCAATAGCCAAGGAAATCGCGTCGCTGTGCTGTGTATTTTACAAAGTGGCAATGGGAAATAAGTAGATATGCCTCAACTAACCGTTGAGGCATATTCAACGCGAGCATCCATTTGAACCTTTCGACTCGTTTCCATCCTAGTTAGCGGCAACGTTGCTCTTTTTATCCCTTAAATCTCCATCCTTCGGTTAGGTTTATTATGAGTCAACTCGCAACTCGTAGAAGAAAAAAATATTTAAAGAAATCTTCATGTTTATGAAATATACTTAGATGCTAAAAATTAAAGTTGAGGAAAAATTTTATGCTAAATGGGGAAAATGCATCGCGTGCTTTTACGGCTCAAGAACTAGCGCTTGCTCTTAATTCGTCTGTTCCAAATATTATAAACACTCAAGTAGCCATGTTAATCAAAGCGGCAGTCATTGAGCTTTTTAAAACGCTTTCCGCTCAAAGCAAAATGCTACTCGAAATGTTATTGTTAAAGGCTAACCAAGAAACGGATGAAGCGACAACAGCAATGCCTATTCTTCAATCTATGATTTCCCCAGTCACCGTGACTCCTCAGCTATCATCTGGAGTAAATATTGATGCCTTATTGAAAAAGCTCGAGAATTCATTTAATGAATTTTCAACTCAGATCGCGAGGTTTATTGAAGAACACAAAGAACAGGTATCGGCTGTCTTTTCAGAAATGAATCAATGTTTGTCTAGCCTCTCTCCATTAACCGCGTCTCATAACCAAGACGAACTCGAACAAACTACAACAGCGCTTCTTCCTAATCAGCTTGCGCAACAACTTTTATCATTCGAACATGAGCCCCAACAACAACAGTCTAGAACTTTTGAGGATTACTTATTCGCCTTTGCTTTTGTTCGACAACGCCCTGCTTTTTCATTCGATGATTTTTTTGCTGCCGTAGATCTTATAAGGAATCTCGCATCTTTTAAAGGATTGATCAGCGAGATGCGTCGTGATAAAGGAATCGCTGCCAGTATACCGGCAATGAGAGCCTCTATAAATGACTTAAAATCCAGCTATCCAAAAGATACTAAATTTGAAGACTTTTTTCGACCTTCTGGAACCGGTTTCGCTGTGCAACAAGAGAGTCGTAGCGCTCCACAACTAACAATGAGCCTCCGTCCTCGAGGTTTTCAATAAAAAAACAATCGCTGAAAGTTCTTCGTGGTTTGATCAGCCATTTCGGACAGTGTTACACCACGAATTTCCGCTAAACACGCTGCGGTATATTTCAGATAAGAGGGTTCATTAGGTTTTCCCCGTTTAGGCATTGGCGCTAAATAGGGTGAATCAGTTTCAATCAATAATCGGTCGGTCGGAACTTGCTTTGCAACGGCTCGAATAGCTTCAGCACTTTTAAACGTTAAAATACCTGAAAAAGACAGATAAAAGCCCATTGCTAAGGCCGCTTCTGCAACGGCCCAATTTTCTGTAAAACAATGCAAAACGCCACCCACCTCTTCCGCTTTTTCTTCTTTTAAAATCCGCAAAACAGCATCACTTGCTTCGCGCACATGGATAATCAGCGGTTTTTTGACAAGGCGTGCGGCCTGAATATGCCGACGAAATCGATCACACTGTATTTCGTGACTTACGAACTGATAATGATAATCAAGTCCCGTTTCGCCGACTGCCACCATGTGTGGATGATTTAACAATACGGTTAGATCATCCACTGACGGTTCTACCTCGATAAGCTCAGAAGGATGCAGACCTATAGCACCGTAAATATCCGTATCTTGCTCGAGAATATCGATTAAAGCTGGAAATGCATCTAATCGGGTTGCGACATTTAATAAATAGCGCACCTGATTTTCTCGTGCGGCGGCAATTGTGCGCGTCAGCGAACCAGCATAAGGCGTTAAATCCAGCATGTTCAAATGGCAATGACTGTCGGCCAATATTACTGAATCCATGTGAGTAATAACCATTCGATGAGTAATTGTTGATTAAGGTTCACCGTTGAAAATAACGACTGTCTCGCTTGCAACAACATATCGTAGAAACGATAAAGTTTTTCTGTCGTAATATTTCGTGACATAACATACAATGGCACTGAAAAATCTTCATTGACGATTTCAACGGAATTAACCGTGTGTATGCGAATCATATCCGCTATCCAACTGATTAAATGATTCAGTAATCGTTCCAAGTCAAACTCTTTCCAATTTTCCGCTAAATCAACGAGCGATAACTGGTCTTGTGCAAATTGTTGCCAGGATAAAAATAATGTTTCTCGAAAAGTTAACTCATCTTGCTCGATTAATTCGAGCACTTTTAATGGCGCGCCTTGCGCCAAAGTTAATAATAAAATCAGTTGCGTTTCTGAAAGGTTATTTGTATTTTGTTTTAACCAATCCAAGGCCACGGATTGATTGGGAACAACGAAATAGTTAATTTGACAACGACTACGAATAGTGGCCGGCACCGAACTTAAATAAGGCGTAACTAATACAAAAAGCGTACGTTCAGAGGGCTCTTCCAATGTTTTTAATAATGCATTGGCTGCCGATAAATTCATTGCTTGTGCCGGATCGATGATAATCGTTTTATAGCCGCCTAATTGAGTTGTTTGATTCGTCGTCGCCATCAGTTCACGAATCTGATCGATTTTAATCGCCTTCCCTTTTTCCTCGGGCGAGATGAGTCGATAGTCCGGATGAGCGCCTGTTTTGATCAACTGACACGATCGACATTGAGTACAGGCAAAACCCGCTTCGGTTCGATGAAAACACAGTAACGACTGTGTTAATAAATCGGTGAAGGCATGTTTGCCCAACCCATCGACACCGACAAACAGAAGTGCATGGGGCAGCCGATTTTGATGGATTTGAGATTGAATCTGCTTCCACGGTTCAGATAACCAAGGATAGAGATGTTGTGGCTCATTCATGTGTACTGACTTCTTTATCCAGCAATAACGCAACAGCGCGTTTCACTTCAGCTTCAGATTGATTGGCGTCAATAAGGCGATAGCGATCTGCATAACATGCCGCACGATTTAAATAAAATTGGCGTACCCGCTCAAAAAACGCCAGTCGCTCCACTTCAAAACGATCCAATTGTTTTCGCATGGCGATGCGTTGTGCGCCCACTTCGGGAGAAACATCGAGCAGAATCGTTAAATCAGGTTGCAAACCACCCTGCACCCATTCTTCTAAAATCGCAATACGCTGCTCGGGAATACCTCGGCCGCCACATTGATAAGCAAAACTCGCATCCGTAAATCGATCACATAAAACAATTTTTCCTTCAGCTAAAGCCGGACGAATCACGCGTGCAATGTGTTGTGCTCGACCCGCAAAAAACAATAAAAGCTCTGTATCATCCGTCATTTTTTCTTGATAATGGTTCAAGACAACTTGTCGGATTGCCTCAGCAATTTCTGTACCCCCCGGCTCACGTGTCATTACATAAGGAAATTTCTTTTGATCGAAATAATCACGAATATATTGAACCACGGTTGATTTACCCGCGCCTTCAATTCCTTCTAATGTAATGAACAATCCTTTTGACATGTATGTACTCGTTTTTAAATGAAGCGCAAATCATAACGTGGAATATCCGTGTGAACAATAGAAGTTTCATTAGACTTTTACTGATAATCAATGCCAAAATATCCATGGATTTGCGCGAAAAAATATTCTTCTGTTATCCTCGCGTAGGCAGGGATCCAAAAAACAGAACTTAGATTCCCGCGTTCGCGGGAGACAGAGTGGGATGTTTCCTTCGGATAAACTGATCACTTTTCGCCCGAATCTCAATTTAAACTACGACTGAAGCGAGCATTTATGGATTTATCAACTCTCACGGCTATTTCTCCCATTGATGGGCGTTACGGCGAAAAATTGGCCGATCTTCGTGACCTCTTCAGTGAATTCGCATTAATGCGTTATCGCTTGAAAGTCGAAATTCGCTGGTTAAAAACATTAGCAGATTGCCCTGAGATTCAAGAAATCCCTAAATTAAGCTTTCATGCTGAACAATTCCTGGAAAAATTAGTCGATCAATTTTCAGAACAAGATGCTCACCGAATCAAACAAATTGAAGCAACGACGCAACATGATCTCAAAGCGATTGAATATTTCTTAAAAGAAAAATGCGCATTTCAAGAGGAATTGGTATGTGTGCTTGAATTTATCCATTTTGGCTGCACGTCGGAAGATATCAACAATCTGAGTTATGCCCTCATGATTAAAACGGCGAGACAACAATATTTATTGCCTCTGATTGACGAACTCATTCATCGCTTAGAACAAATGACGCATGAATACGCGGAAGTTTCCATGTTGGCGAGAACCCATGGGCAACCCGCCTCCCCGACGACATTAGGGAAAGAAATCATGAATTTTGTCGAGCGTTTGAAATACTGTGAAAAACGCATTATCGATATTTCAATTTTCGGAAAATGGAATGGCGCTACGGGTAATTATCATGCGCTTTCGATGGCTTATCCGGCACTAGATTGGCCAGTGATAGCGAAGTATTTTGTCGAGACTTTAGGCCTTGATTTCAATGCCTATACTACGCAAATTGAACCGCACGATTGGATCGCCGATTTATCTCAATCGATCGCGCATTTAAATACCGTGCTCATTGGTTTTTGCCAAGACACGTGGTTTTATATCGCTCAAAATTATTTAGTGCGGAAAACATTTGATCAGGAAATCGGCTCATCGGTTATGCCACACAAAGTGAATCCGATTGAATTTGAAAATGCAGAAGGAAACTTAGGGCTAGCCAATGCCCTCTTCGATTTTTTTGCCAGAAAATTACCGATTTCTCGGTTACAACGCGATTTGAGTGATTCGACGGTATTGCGGAACATCGGCATTGCCTTTGCTCACTCGATACTCGCCTACCAATCGATCGAAAGTGGTTTATCCCGTCTTTCGCCCAACAAAGAAAAATTGGACGGGGATCTGAATCATCATTGGGAAATATTGGCTGAAGCGGTTCAAACCATGATGCGACGATATAACTTGCCAGAACCGTATGAACGACTCAAAGCCTTTTCGCGAGGAAAAATCATCACGCGCGAATTATTACATCAATTCATCGACGGATTGGAATTACCGGAAGCGGAAAAAACAAAACTTAAAACACTAACCCCGCAAGAATATACGGGGTTGGCTGCCCTATTGGCAATGGAAACTTAATTTTAAAGACTTGGACTATAATATCGAGTATCTTCTTCGTTACGTCTTTGTTCTTCCATTACAACGACTGACCATTCCTTTTGTTGCTGAGTGTTTTGCAAGATTTCGCCAAGAATATCTTGCTTAATATCCTTAGGGAAAACATTTACAACACCTTGTGTTTCAAAGTCTTTCGTTACTGTTACGTCTTGATTCTCGCTAGTCCACCCAACAAACGTTGTTGATTTTTTAACACGATCACTCATTTCAGCTATCAACATAGGCCCTGCAAAAGGCTCCATGCTGTAATCAATAAACGCAAAATCTGGGTTAATTGTTTCTATTGTTGAAGCCGCTTGTTGCAGTGTGTTTTCAGCAAAAACACCATTTTCACATCGGCGAATTCCATTCTCTGATGGTAATTGCATTAAAATGATATTTTTCGGTTGCACACCCAATTTTTTCAAGAGATGCACTAATACCTGTACATAAGTTTGTTGATCACCAACTAAACGTATACCATCATCAACAATCAACACTCTCAAATTCAAAGAAGGTTTTTTTGCAGTAGGTGAAGGTAATTGTTGTTGTTGTACGAAAAATGGCAAGTTTCCGCTCGATAGTACTGGTGAGGATCCACCAAGAGGAGAAGAAACACCCTGTCTTGCACTTGCGGCGGGACTTCTTCTTCCAAAAGGAGAATAAATACGCAGCGCTTGTTGTTGGACAGGACTTCTTCTTTTATCAGAATCAACGGACGGTGGTGATGACGCTTGAGGTTGAAATGGGGATGGCATTGCGGCAGCAGCGGCAGAAGATCTAGCGCGGTAACGCACTGGTGGCGGTGCGGCTAGCCATGTAGGACCAGGAGATGCGGCATCTCCTGTACCCACAGATGGTAACCCTGAAAGTTGTGATGCAGGTGAACCACTCGACGATGGGGGTTGTGGTGATGGTGTTGGTGTTGGTTCTGGACCAGGATAATTGGAAAGCATAAAGACCTTTATTGTTATTATTATTTAAGTTAGTTATAGCACTTATTTTAAAAATGAGTACGAGTTTCTGTGTTTATTGAGGTGAATTTTACAACCAATTGAAAAAAGAAATGTTTTTTTATTTATTTAAATAAAATTTTCGTTCTTTTTCGTCGAATTTTTCGATGGCATATCGCAACATCGTACGTGGCATGACGGTATAATACTGATCCAGAAATTGCTTTTCTATCAAAATATCCCTTTTACCGATTTCCCGCAGCATCCATCCGACGGCTTTGTGAATTAAATCATGCTGATCATGCAATAAAAATTCAGCAATTTTCAATGTCTTGTCGAATTCATGTTGACGAATAAAATGAAAAGTAGAAATTATGGCGATTCGTTTTGTCCACAAATGTCGAGACTTTGCCCAACGCAATAAAATGGACGTATCACGATCAAACAAATAATGCCCAATAATATGCGGCGCAGAAACATCCACTAAATCCCAGTTATTAATATACGTTTTATGGTCAACATAAAATTGGTAACAAGTGGTTTGGCTATCCGCATTTTTTTGATATTTCTGCATTAAAATCAGCAAACTCAGCATACGCTCTTCATGAATGGGCGATTGAAGCAACCGGGTCAGATCAGGAAAATCTAACGAAATGTAAGCTTTTGCCAATTTTCGAAGCGCTGGGATAGTGATACCTAAAAAAACATCGCCTTCTCCATATTCTCCCGGACCTGTTTTAAAAAAACGCTGCAATATTTTTGCTTTTTCAATACTT
>MGXH01000058.1 GCA_001801305.1 Gammaproteobacteria bacterium GWE2_42_36 | reverse complement strand
TTATTGGTTCTTCATCTAGGATCATATATGTCCAGAATCTTCAAAGGTCACTTCTTGGATATTGGGGATTGTTTCCATGCACCAATCCCTTTGTCGTTTTGGGTGTGCAAGAAGTTGATAACAGCACATGTAGTGCACTACGAACAATCGGTAACTTTGGAGTCAATAAAAAGCCAGGGTCACGATCAATCATTAATGACATATAAATATTACTTTTAGGAAACCACATGACTATGGCCTTATAGCCTTGCGTACTGCCATTATGCCACCATGCTGTGCCAATTTCTGATGATCCAGTCGCTGATTGACTAATGCCTAAACCATAACGTGTCTCAATTTGCCAAGCGTTTAAGTGTGATGCCGATCTGCCAGCAATACAACCGTGTTCTTTAGAGGTATGTTCATATACCAACGACATCATTTGAGCAAGTTGTTGCTTGGGTAAAATCTGATTTTGAAATAAGCTCTTCCACCAAACTACTAAGTCTTCAGTGGTGGATACAAACGCACCTGCTGTATAAGCCCATGACATGTTGTTAGTCGTCACATCAATATCATCCGTATCATAACCATGTGCCATACGTGCTATTTCTGCTGGAGAATATAGGCTAGGCAAATAAAAAGTATTAGGTAAATGCAACATTTGATTTTCACGTAAATAATAATTGATTGTATTACTGGCAGATTGGTTAGTGATTGCTTCGATAATCATCCCTGCTAATACATAATTAGTGTTGGAATATTTCCACCCTTTACCTGGAGAAAAATAAGCCGGATAAGCGCTAGCCATGTAAACCATTTCAGCAGGAGAAATTTGGGCTTTTGGATTATCCTCACGTATCAATTTAAATTTTGCTGTTTTTGTGTAATCAAAAATACCGCTCGTGTGATTAAGCAATTCACGAATTGTCACTCTATTCCATTTTGGATATTGAGGCAAATATCGAGTAATAGGATCATCAAGATGAATTTTTCCTTGAGCAGCGAGCTGTAAAATTATCATTGAAGTAAAAGATTTGCTAATACTACCCGCTTGGAATAAGGTGCTGCCAGTAATAGTTTGTGAACCACCAAGAGTTGTTGTCCCACTAACAAAAGTAATGGGTTTATAACCGGGCATGGAAATGCTTAATGCTGCCGCTGGAGTACGTAACCGCGCCCGCCAACAGTTCAACAAACTTTGAATTTGTCGAGCCTGAGTGGGTGTCATATTAGCCAATGCGGGCACAGTCACTAGCAGAAAAAACAAAGTGATCATTACGCCGGAAAAAAGCATCTTAAAACGATAAATTTTCTTTCGCATACCTAACCCTTAAAAATAATGTAACTTTACAGCAGTGTTCCGCACAATATTAATTATGATTACAGAGTTTATCATTGCTCTCAATTATCACAACCACAAAAAATATTATCTGACAGGTTTTTTAGACTGCTGATAAATTACATTCGTTCAGAAAGGATTCTCTTATTTAATCAGACAAAGAAAAACAGGTTACAAACAATTGAAATCCCTCTAGATCTAAAGAAATAATTCTTAATCGCTTGCTTCTTAATTCAATCATCTTTTCTTCTTTTTTATAAACTGTAAAAATTCTATGGGCGCGTCATTGATCAAAACAAACGCGACGATAACACCCTCATAAGGACTATTGGGCGCTACAATAACCTCATAACCTTTTATGGCTTCATCAATGTCATCCACTTCAAATGCAACATGAGGTAATTTTTTTACAACATCAGGAAGCTTGCATTTTGATCCATAGCGCATCCATTCAATATTGAATTCATTTTTCTGATATCCGACATGATACACATCGTAATCAGCTAGATAGTTTTCATTTTTTAACTTCTTAGTTGTTGGTATGCCAATATGGTTATACCTATATTTCTGATTATCCATTTGTTTCTCTACCCAAAACACAACTGACTCTCTTTTTTCGGTGGCGCACTAACTCGATGCCAGGAAAATCTAATGCTAATAATTGCTGTTTAAAACCATCCAGAACCTGGCCGCTGAAAAACATCGTCACATTAAAGCACTCCTAAATTTACATCGTACAAATAGCTTCCGTTTGTGCAAATAGCGCGGGTGCACCACCCGTGTGCCAAAACAAAATTGTTTCGTTTGTAGAAAAATGTTTAGATCGAATCAAATCGAGTAAGCCACCGAAAGCTCTACCCGTATAAATGGGATCCAATAAAATACCTTCTTTTTCAGCCAGCAGATGAATCGCTTCTCGTTCTAGGTCGCCAACGATGGCATAGCCCTCGCCCAAATAATCATAGTTAACCGAAAAATCTCGTGGCGCGAATTGTTTTTTAATATTGAGCTTTTCTACTGTCTTATTACTCAACCTTGCTAAATGTTCTTCATAAATGTTTCCGAACTGACTGACTGGCGCAATATCAATGCCCAGAATTTTCCCTTGAAAATGAGTTAACGCAGAACCCAACACCATGCCAGCCTGTGTGCCGCCAGAACAAGACGCAAAAACGATATGATCAATCGAAAGATGCTGCGTTTGCATTTGCTCTTGTAGCTCTTGCATCGCGTAAACATAACCCAGCGATCCTAATGCATTCGATGCGCCAATGGGAATTATATAAGGCTGATACCCTTCACTGCGTAATACGTCCGCCAACCGCTCCAATTCCTGTTCGGTCGCTGAAGCAGACTGCCAATGCAACTGTGCTTTAAATAAATGATCTAAAAAGAAATTGCCCTGTAAGCGTTCGGGTTTTTTACCCGCTAAAATTAACTCACAACGCAGTCCTGCCGCGCAAGCTGCTGCAGCGGTCTGTCGACAATGATTCGATTGAGCAGCGCCTGTCGTCAACAAAGTATCCGCGCCTTGTCGAATCGCCTCTGCAACAACAAACTCGAGTTTTCTTGTTTTATTGCCACCAAAAGCCAAACCTGTCTGATCATCGCGTTTGATTAAAATTCTCGGGCCACCTAATAGCGCTGAAAGATTTTTTAATTCATGAATAGGCGTCGGCAAAAATGCCAATGGAAAACGAGCGGGTAAATGTTGCATAAATTCTCCTTATTGACCCTTTATGGGGATGTGATCGTCAACGCCTTTCTCGGGCAAATAGCGACGCATTCTCCGCATCGAATACAATCACGATCCGTTAATAGGCCTTGCGGGGTCTCTTGCAAAATAGAAATTTGCATCGGGCAAACACGCTCACATTTTCCGCATAAAATACAGCGTGGCCGATCCAGCTGAAGAGGATCTTTATCACCGCCAATCGCATTCGATAACGTACCGATCGGACAAAAAGTACACCAACCCCGATGATGAATGAAAATGGCTAATATCACGCCAATCATCGTTGTAATTAAACACATCTGCCAAAACACCAAACCCGTATGCGTCCATGACAAGGGTTGATCGAATAACCTAAACGCCATAAAAGTCATCAATCCAACAACCACAGCCCATCGAAAATAAAGATTTTTTAAAAAAGCAGGAATGGGTTTTTTCGGGCTGACGCGTAACAACAGCCGATCGCAAAAAGCGCCACGAGGACATAAATGCCCACAGACATAGCGTCCTTTAAAAAAACTGCCGACAATACCGAGCAACATCACAATTGGCACTAAAAATCCTAATAAAGGAAATTTCCATGCGAGCCCTAAAATGATTAACGCAATTGGCACAAGTAGCCATTGGATCACTCGTCGCCGATTAACTTGTTTCATTATTTTCATTGTATCGCCTTAATTAAAAACCACGATTTAATGCGGTCATCCCGCGCTTTATATTCATCATCGCAAAGCGCAGCCAAAACAATCCAGTCCACCGTCATTGCGAGGTAGTCTGTCCTCCTCAATCCTCACTCAACCTTCGAAAACGCTGCTTTAATTTGTTCCCAACTAAACCCGCGATATTGCAAAAAACGAGATTGTTTAGCGCGTGCTGCAAAATCTTTTGGCACAGTCTCGCCGAATTTTCGAGCTCGCAATTCACGCGCTAACGCAAACCAATCATAATTTCCCGCTTCAAAACAGATTTCTATAATCGTGTCTGATACGCCTTTATCTCGAAGCGCTTGTTGAATTTTCAATGGGCCTTGACCCCGATGCGCATAACTGCGAATGTAAATTTCTGCAAAACGCTCATCGCTTTGCAATCCGTCCGCCTGCAATTCATCGAGCAATACATCCACCCTCTCTCGATCAAAGCCCCGTTGAATTAGCTTATGACAAAGTTCATGGCGAGCATATTCCCGATCAGACAATAATTTCCATGCGATTTGTTTGGCCTGTGCAAGATCGTTTGTCATTCGAGTGGAATCCAACTCTGTGTCATCCCGCGGCTTGACCACGGGATCCAGAACATAAAATGCCTCATCTAACTTCCAGCAATCCCATTTGATTCTGGATTGCTTCGTCGCTTACGCTTCTCACAATGACGGTTGCTAGCAATTTCTTCTCTTATTCGGCTGAATCTTCCGCCTTGCTATCAATCACCACCGGCGTACTCAATAATTTTTCTCGAATAAGCGCTTCGAGTTCTTGCGCAATTTTTGGATTGTCTTTCAAATACTGCCTGGCATTATCTTTGCCTTGTCCGATTTTTTCTCCTTTATACGAATACCAAGCACCAGACTTTTCGACCAATCCACATTTCACACCCAACTCGACCATTTCGCCTTCTCGAGAAATCCCATGATCGTATAAAATATCAAACTCCGCTTGCTTGAATGGCGGTGCGACTTTGTTTTTCACGACTTTTACCCGTGTTTCGCTGCCGATAACATCCTCACCCTTCTTGATAGAACCCGTGCGACGAATATCCAAACGTACCGATGCATAAAATTTTAATGCATTACCCCCCGTCGTCGTTTCGGGATTACCAAACATCACCCCAATTTTCATACGGATTTGGTTAATAAAAATAACGAGCGTATTGGATCGCTTAATGTTCGCCGTCAACTTTCGCAGCGCTTGCGACATCAATCGGGCTTGTAAGCCCATATGTGAATCGCCCATTTCGCCTTCGATTTCCGCTTTCGGCGTTAACGCCGCAACAGAATCAACGACAACCATCTCAACCGCACCCGATCGCACTAACATGTCAGCAATTTCCAGCGCCTGTTCGCCATTATCCGGCTGGGAAACCAACAATTGCCCGACATTGACACCCAATTTTTCCGCATACAATGGATCAAGCGCATGTTCCGCATCAATAAACGCTGCTGTGCCTCCCGCTTTTTGACACTGCGCAATCGCATGCAAGGTTAGTGTCGTTTTACCCGACGATTCCGGCCCGTAAATTTCAACCACACGACCACGTGGAAAGCCGCCTACCCCTAACGCTAAATCCAACCCCAGCGAACCCGTTGAAACAACATCAATCCCTTTGGCGATCGCCGTATCGCTCATACGCATGACCGAGCCTTTCCCAAATTGTTTTTCAATTTGACTTAACGCAGCCGACAGTGCTTTTTGTTTATCAGCATCCATAGTGACCTCTCTTGTAAAAATGATTTATGTAAGACAATGTGAACAATGAACCGCGTCTTGCTTCCCGCTTAATTCGCTGATGAATTAAACTGATCAATTCAGGTTCCTCCATCAAAAAACGCTGTATTTTCGCGCCTTTCGTTTCCGTTTAATCGGATCGATTATTTCACAAATCGCTATTGAGCGCTAAGAAAATTTCAGCATGCTGACCCTTTTAATCCAGGATCCTCGATAACAAATTTTCCAATGCAAATCGCACCGCTTGCTCACGCACCGATTCACGGTCGCCGATAAATAATTGTGACATTACTTGTGTGGAGGATTGCCTAAACGCAAAGCCAAAAAAAACCGTTCCAACGGGCTTGTCGATCGTCCCGCCCGCTGGCCCTGCGAACCCCGTGATCGAAACCGCTATATTCGCGTGACTGTGTTTTAGCGCGCCTTCTGCCATCGCTTGTGCGACTTCTGCGCTCACAACACCATAACATTGAATCATTTCGGCTGGCACCCCTAATATTTCTTGTTTAGATTCACGACTATAAGTCACAAACCCTCGTTCAAACCACTTAGAACAACCAGCGATACTCGTAATCACTTGCGCTAAAAATCCCCCCGTACACGATTCTGCCGTCACTAGTTTCCACGATTTTTTTTGCAATGCCTCACCAACAGCCATCGAAAGTTTATAAAAATCTGTTAACATAGATCCTCGTTAAAAAATCGCATATGAATTAACATGATACAAGAACATCCCAATTTCTCCAACCACACGCCGATGATGCAACAATACCTACGCATTAAATCGCAACACAAAAACACCCTTGTGTTTTATCGCATGGGTGATTTTTATGAATTATTTTTCGACGATGCCAAGCGTGCGGCTAAATTACTAAATATTACATTAACCAAACGCGGACAATCAGCGGGACAACCAATCCCAATGGCCGGCGTGCCGGTTCATGCAGTCGAAGCTTATCTGGGCAAACTCATTAAATTGGGTGAGTCAGTCGTCTTATGCGAACAAACGAGCGATCCTGCCGCAAGCAAAGGTTTGGTCGAACGTGAAGTCATGCGCATTATTACGCCTGGCACGGTAAGCGACGATGCGCTCCTCGACGAAAAAAAAGACAATGTGTTAATGGCTGTTTTCCAGCAACAATCCACTTTCGGTATCGCCACGTTAGATGTCACTACCAGTCGATTTCGACTCATTCAAGTCGATGGAAAAGAGGCTTTATTCAGTGAATTAGAACGCATCAAACCCGTCGAGTTATTGTTAAGCGAATCATGCGATGAAATCGATTTTTCCTCTTTTTGTCGCAGCATTCAAAAGCGCCCGCTATGGGATTTCGAATTCAATAGCAGCGTTCAGCAACTCACCCAACAGTTTCAAACGAAAGATTTATCGGGCTTTGGTTGTGAAGCCTATCCGATCGCTTTATGCGCCGCCGGCGCCTTGTTGCAGTACGTCAAAGACACGCAACGCACCGCCCTCCCTCACATTCGCGCCCTACAAGTCGAATGTCGAGAAGATGGCGTTATTTTAGATGCGGCGACACGTCGCAATTTAGAAATCACGGTGAACCTTCAAGGAACGACTGATCACACCTTAGCCGATGTATTCGATTACACGAAAACCCCGATGGGCAGCCGATTATTAAAACAATGGCTCCATCGCCCCCTGCGCGATTTACCCCTTTTAAAAATGCGCCAGCTCGCAATTCAAACATTGTTAGAATTGCGCACTTATACACCCCTATCCGAAACGCTGAAAAATATCGGCGACATCGAACGCATTCTTTCACGCATTGCATTAAAATCCGCACGCCCGCGCGATTTAGTACAATTACGCGAAACGCTCGAACAATTACCTGCCATTCAAACATTGATCCAATCAATTGACGTGCAACCGATTCAAACATTATCAAAAAACATCCAAGCATTTCCCGAATTATTAGCGCTTTTAAAGCAAGCAATTATCGAATCACCGCCGATGATTATTCGCGATGGCGGTGTGATTGCAACTGGCTATGATGCCGAGCTCGATGAATTGCGCGCGCTTAGTCAAAATGCCGGCGATTATCTCGTTCAAATGGAAATAGCGGAAAAAGCCCGCACAAACATTTCGACCTTAAAAGTCGGTTTTAATCGCATTCACGGTTATTACATCGAGATTTCCCGCGGCCAAGCCGAGCAGGCACCCGCCCATTATATGCGCCGACAAACGTTAAAAAATGCCGAGCGATATATCACGCCCGAGCTCAAAGCCTTCGAAGATAAAGTGCTAAGCGCTCAATCCCGATCACTCACACGAGAAAAATATTTGTATGACGCGCTGCTCGATTTATTGATCGCCCATTTGCCGGCATTACAATTATGCGCGCAAAGTTTGGCGGAATTGGATGTACTACAAAATCTAGCGGAACGCGCCGATACGTTAAATTTAGCGCGGCCGTTGTTGTGCGACAAAGCAGGCATTCATATCGTCGAAGGACGACATCCCGTGATCGAGCAGGCGCAACAAGATCCATTCATTCCGAACGATACAATATTCGATGAAAATCGTCGCATGTTGATTATTACTGGCCCCAACATGGGCGGCAAATCAACCTACATGCGTCAAACAGCCTTGATTGTGCTGCTCGCGTATACCGGCAGTTTTGTGCCGGCGAAAGAAGCGATCATTGGCCCCATCGATAGGATTTTCACTCGCATCGGCGCATCCGATGATTTAGCCAGTGGTCGCTCGACATTTATGGTCGAGATGACAGAAACGGCGAATATTTTACATAATGCGACACAATACAGTTTAGTATTGATGGATGAGATTGGCCGCGGCACGAGCACCTTCGATGGATTATCGCTGGCATGGGCTGTGGCTGCTTTTTTGGCCACACACGTAAAAGCATTAACCTTATTTGCGACACACTATTTTGAATTGACCGCCTTGCCAGAAACGATTGCATCGGTATGCAATGTGCATCTCGATGCAATCGAACATGACGATAAAATTGTTTTTTTACATGCGGTTCAAGAAGGTCCCGCAAATCAAAGCTATGGATTGCAAGTCGCGCAATTGGCCGGCATTCCTCGAGCAGTGATTTCGGCTGCAAAACAAAAACTCATCGAGCTTGAGCGTCACAGTGTTTCTCATCAAATACATCAAAATATCTCAACACCGATACAGGCTGATCTTTTTGAAAAAGAGGATGCACAAAAAGAAATACGCGATTTCTTTAGCACTCTCGATCTCAATCATTGCACGCCACTCGACGCACTCAATCATTTGCATGAATTAGAGAAACGATTCAAAGAAAAATAGCCTGCACACTATAAACTATGGCTGCCCACCCACTTCGAGTGATGAATTATAGCAGCGTTATATTAAGCACTGCTTAACAAAAAATTTCTCACGCAAATTTTTTGAATCTTGCTATAATCATTGGCATGTTGATTGAGCCTCAAGGAATCTACATGCCTACAAACAGCACTCTACCTGATTTCTCACGTGCCCGCGTACTAATCGTCGGTGACGTCATGCTCGATCGTTATTGGTACACCCAAACAACGCGCATTTCACCTGAAGCACCGGTCCCCGTCTCCAAAGTACAGCGCGCTGAAGAACGCGCCGGTGGAGCCGGCAATGTCGCATTGAATATCGCGAGCTTGGGCGGGCAAGTCTGTTTGTTAAGTTTGGTTGGTCCTGATGAAGCGGCCAGTACGTTAGCACACTTCTTCGATGAACATCATATTCAGCATCATTTGCACGCCATTGAGCATCACCCGACCATCGTTAAATTGCGCGTATTAAGCCAACATCAACAATTGATTCGCTTGGATTTTGAGGAAAAATTTTCTGCGTCTCATGCAGCAGAATTATTAAAAATATTCGAAAGCCTATTACCGAATTATGATGCCGTAATCTTGTCGGACTATGGCAAAGGCGTTTTATCGCATCCACAAAGTTTTGTCGCCGCCGCAAAACGTTTAAATAAACCTGTTCTCATCGATCCCAAAAAAAATAACTTTGACGTCTATGCGCATGCGTCCGTCATCACACCCAATTTCAAAGAATTCGAAGCCGTCGTGGGTCCCTGTCATGATGAACAAGAAATCAAAACGAAAGCGCACGCGCTGATCGAAGCACAGGATTTATCCGCCCTGCTCGTCACACGCGGGGAACACGGCATGTCGCTCTTTCGCCCGAATCAGCCAGATATTCACGTACCCACCCAAGCGCAAGAGGTATTTGATGTCACGGGCGCTGGCGATACCGTCATTGCTGTGCTTGCTGTGACAATAGCAGCGGGTTTGGAATACCCTCAAGCGATGCGCTTGGCAAATGCAGCCGCCGGCATTGTTGTATCAAAATTAGGCGCTGCGACTGTCAATCCTGCCGAATTACGTCGTGCACTTCATCCCTCGCACGAAGGCGGTATTTTGACTGAAGATGAATTAATGGTGGCCATTGAAGATGCCCACGCACAAGGAGAAACGGTCGTCATGACGAATGGCTGCTTTGACATTTTACATGCTGGGCATATTCATTATTTAACGCAAGCTAAAGCACTGGGAGATCGCCTGATCATTGCCGTCAATGACGATGACTCGGTACGTCGACTCAAAGGCACCGAACGGCCCATCAACCCGATCGAAGACCGATTAAAAGTATTAGCCGCACTCGGCGTTGTCGACTGGGTCGTGCCTTTTTCGGAAGATACTCCCGAGCGCATTATCAATAAATTATTGCCGGATATTTTAGTGAAAGGCGGCGATTGGAAAATCGAGCAAATTGCCGGCGCACAAGCAGTTTTAGCGCATGGCGGACAAGTAAAAATTTTAGGTTTTATGGAAGGTCGATCAACCACAAACGTCATTAAAAAAATGAAGGAGTAATAATTTATGATTATGGCAATTGTCACCGGGGGCGCCGGTTTTATTGGTAGCAATATTGTACGTGCACTCAATCAGCGCGGTTGTAAAAATATTTTAGTCGTCGACAATTTAAAAGACGGCCGAAAATTTAAAAATTTATTGGGCTGTGAAGTTTTAGATTATATGGATCAAGACGATTTTCTGAGCTATATCACCAATCCTGATAAAAATTTACCGAAAGTCTATGGCGATAATTGTTTCATTAAAGCGATTTTTCATGAAGGCGCCTGTTCAGCAACGACAGAATGGGATGGTCAGTACATGATGAAAAATAATTACGATTACTCAAAAGCCGTACTGCACTATTGTTTAGACCACAACATTCAATTTATCTATGCATCAAGCGCGGCGACTTATGGTGCCAACACCACCTTTAAAGAAGAATCGCAATATGAAAAACCGTTGAACATATACGGTTATTCTAAATACTTATTCGACCAATATGTGCGATCGCTCATATCGAAAAAAGCAAAAAATCAACAAATGGTTGGCTGTCGATATTTTAATGTGTATGGTCCGCGAGAATTTCATAAAGGCGACATGGCCAGCGTTGCCTTTCACCTCAATAATCAGCTCAAAGAAACCGGTATCATTAAATTATTTGAAGGTTGTGATGGCTATGAAGCGGGCGAACAGCGCCGAGATTTTGTATATGTCGATGATGTAGCCGCAACGAATATTTGGTTTTATGAACATCCACAAGTATCAGGTATATTTAATGTCGGCACAGGGAAAAGCCAATCGTTTAACGATGTAGCAAAAGCCGTTCTCAATTGGCACCAGAAAGGCGTTTTGGAATACCGGCCATTTCCAGAGCATCTTAAAGGTCGCTATCAAAGTTTTACCGAGGCTGATATTTCTAAATTGCGCGAGGTAGGCTGTGATGTCTCATTTCGAACCGTCGAGGCGGGTGTTAAAAATTATCTTGATTGGCTAGCACAGGAATCTTAACGCTCATGCGATCGCCTATTTTATACATTATTTCAGCGGCATCTGGCACAGGGAAAACGAGCCTCATTCAAGCCTTATTGCAAAAAGACGCTCAATTGAAATTCTCTATTTCACATACGACACGCAAGCCACGAGAAGGAGAGCAAGATGGCATAGACTATCATTTCATCTCCATCGAGCAATTTGAACAAATGATTAAAGATGACGCGTTTTTGGAATATGCGAACGTGTTTGGCAATTATTACGGCACATCAAAAAAACAAATTGAAAACAATCATGATGTGATTTTAGAAATCGATTGGCAAGGCGCCGATCGAATCCGTTATGCTCAATTGCATAACCCCATTGTCAGCATTTTTGTTTTACCTCCTTCTTTCGCCGCCTTAAAAAATCGTATTATGACACGCAATAAAGATCATCAAGAAGTCATTCAGAAACGCCTAGAAACGGCCGCCTCCGAAATTAGACAAGCCGCTCGCTATGATTACCTCATCATCAATGACCACTTCGACACGGCTTTACAAGAATTACAATCAATCATTCAAGCAGAGCGTTGCAAAGCCAAAGTGCAATTACCGGTTTGGTCTCAACTCATGAATGAGCTGACGCGCGAAAAAGAGCGCCATGAAATATTCTGAAAGAATCGCATGAACGAGTCTGAGTGGTGGCATGACGATTCAGCGATCCTCAAAAAATCAAATTGTAAGATATGAACGCGAATCATTTCATCGCTCAATTTCCACATAAAGCAACAGCAAAACTTTCAAAATAGAGAAGAAAAAGAATTTCGCTTTGATTTTCAGTTTTTTTATTAGTTTTTTCGCGGTATGATTGCGAATTAGAAAATTTACTCTATTCGGGAAATCTATGAGAATCGGGATCATGGGTGGAGCTTGCCACTGGACGCATTGGGGAAAGCCTTACCAAGAAATTCGTCAAGAAACACCTTACGGTGATATGGCGGATGTGATCTGTGCCGGAAAATATAACCAGCACGATGTGTTTACGCTTCAAAGGCACGGTGGCAACTATCAACTGTTGCTTGAAGAAATTCCTTGGAAAGCAAATGCTTACGGCATGTACTTGCAAAAATTAGATTTTATTATCCATCTCACGGCCTGCGGATCACTCAGAGAAACCGATCAGACTGGCGATTTGGTTTTATTTGATCAATTGATTGATTTCACTAAACGCCGGCCCACGAGCTTAGGTTTTCCTGCATTAAAAAAGGTAACCTATCTCGATTTTTCAAAACCCATTTCAGAAGATTTAATTAATTTTTCGCACCAAGTTTTTGCGCAGCACAATATAACGCATCACGTAGGCGGCACGATGCTTTCAGAAGAAGGGCCTAAGTATTCAAGCATGGCTGAATCAAAAATGTTTATTCGCTGGGGTGCCGATTTTTTGAATCATACCAGTTGCCCCGAAATATATTTTTGCAGAGAGCTTTCTATTCCTGTGCTCGCCATAGCCATGGTCAGCAATAAAATTCAAACGACTTGGGCTATTTTATCAGAAGAAATATCATCCAATATCGTTAAGTTTAAACATCTGATGCCATCAGCACTCGGTCTCTTGTTAGAACACTTGCCTGATCAATTCGAAGCGAAACAACTTGATGTCACTCCTTACAATGTTGGTGACTTTGAGTTAAGAGATAAAAACAAGTTGGGCTAAACATTTATTGTTTTTCAACTTATCAAATGGGGCTATTGAAAACTGAATTTCAACGTACAATAACCAGCGCTACGCTAACCCCATTTAATTTAAAGCTTATCCTTATACGTTGAAATTTTTATGCATCCTCTGATAAAAGAACCATTATCAGCAAATTTCAATTGATTCTTTTTAGTAGGCATATATAAAAAATCTTTATCGCTCAAGGGTATTTCAGAGGTGGGACGAATCTCCTTACCATAACGAAAAAGCTCCCCATGAAAAAACTCAAGCTTCATCGACTGAATAATTTCATGCAATCTCATATTATTAATTTTTATATTACCAAAACTATGCGCCAACGCGGATTTGATCATCATCAATTCTCGCATCTCTTCAATGATCGTTTGAACTTTTCTCACACTGGGATTGGATGAAATCATCGTAGGATATTGCATGGAATAATAAACCGGAATGTTTTTTTCCAATGAAAATCGATACGGACCCATAATCGTGGGGATCTGATTAAGACCGTATTCTTCAATATAAATTTTTTGAAATTCTGTGATGGGCCCCGCATAATCATCAACAAGAGGACGACTGCCAGACACGCCCCCTAAAAAAAGATAAATTAAATGTTTGAGCGTATCCATCGCATAAATATCGGGTTTAAACCCATCTTCCTCAAGAATAGATAATACTTTTCGCCACAATACATCGAGCACTACTTTTCTTCGCCCCAACTCGGAATGTTCAAAGCCTTTCTTGTAAAGATAATTTTCCAAATTCTCCCATGCCGGCGATTTTTTTTTGAATTTAGTTAAACCATCATCCCATGCTTTGCTTAAATACAATACTTCCGATTCCCATGGCGTCTGAAAATTAGGGCTATTATAAAGGGCTTTAAAAACATGCCATTGTTTAAAAATATTTTTAGGTTGTGCGCAATTAAGATGATAAGACTTCATTAATTTTCTATGATGACGCGTTTCAGAAATTTTAGGGATCATAAACAAAGACCTGGCGCCGGAAGAAGCTGAATAACAAGGCGTCAATCCAAAATATTCAAAAATACCCAACTCGATTCCTTTATTAGGCCCCGATAGCTCAACCGAAAAAACACGATCATCTGTTTCGAGATATATTTCGACAGGGTTTTTAGTGATCAATCCGAAAGGGACCGATCGATAACCTAATTTTTCTTTAATCTTTTGCGGCACTTCCGGATCAAACAATGGAACACTTCGGTTCCCTATGGGAATATAGATGGCATCATCATTCAGAATAATCGTTCCATAGGGATAACGAACACGTAATAAGGTATATTGGTCAGACGGGTTGATTTCGTCTAAGATCTTAAAAAGGTCTTGATCTCCTTTGGCAGCGTATTTTCTCGCGCTCTTCCAAGTCATCTCTTCGACATGAGCGCCTAAAGTTTGATCCATATAAACACCTCCAATTACCAATCAAAATTATCGTAACATTAAAATGATGAAACGCAATAATTTTATTATACGATTTTACTCTGTGAATTTATACAGTAATTTACATTATAAATATAATATATGATTAGCAATGCATATTTTCAATTGAGAACCCGTCTAGTTGAACATGTTTTACGCAAAGCTTACTATGCACGCAGCTTAACCAGCCTAAGCTTTTCGGGGTGCGGATAAAAACAAGAACAAATGCGGCCTCGAGAGCTAAACAGGTTGTCTGAAGCCAAAGTGAATAGGAATCGTTACCGATTCGGATACAAAAAATTTGTCATGGAGAAAACAGAATGTTTGCAAAGCAAAAACCTAGCCGAACAAAGCACGGTGATGCGATGCTCTATTCAAGATTGGCTATAGCTAATCCCAAATCACCCGTGACAAAAAATATAAGTATCATCGGTGGCGTAAGCCGTCAAGATAATATTAAAAATAATAATAACAATAATAAAAATACAGGAAGAAAAAATAATAAAAACGGATGCTAAATCAAGTTAAGGCTGTCCATCCACAAGTTGAGATAGACAGCCTATTTTTTTACACAAGGGAACATAAGGAGAATTCAAATGTTAATCCTAACCAGAAGAATTGGAGAAAGCTTAGTTATCGGTCAACGAGAAATCACGATTACGATTTTATCGCAGAAGGGCAATCAAATCAAAGTAGGCATCGAGGCCCCAAAACATATCTCAGTACACCGTGAAGAAATTTACAAACGGATTCAAGAGGAAGGCGATACAGGTGAAGCGGGGAATGATCAAGATTTTGATCAGGACCTTCAGCCAGAAAGCGAAGATTAAAGAAACATAAGGAAATATCCGTGGCAATCGATTATCTGAAATCTCTTACAAGGAGAAAATAAGACCCCGATTGCCACGACTAGATTAAGTTAGCTCATAGGATAAAAGTATATGAATGGCTTCAACGCATCAATTTCGCCTGCTCTCATCGATCAAGTGGCCCTGAATGATATGGCGGCAACCTGCAAACTAGGAGAAATTTTCTTTCAACAAAAACGCTATGGCCTTGCTAAAAGTTTATTTAGCTTTGCTAGCGCACATGATATTCAAGCGGCGAAAAACCGCCTTGTTGAAATCGAGCAACTAACAACGACTATTGACCCCATAAAATCAGAGAGCACAACGGATAAATAACAGGGAGAAAGCGATCATGGCCAAGCAGCAACGCGATACAACCGTCGTCGAAGAACATTTTTTCGAAGCCATAGCTACAGAACGGAAAGAAGTAACCGAAAAAAAATATGCCTCCAGTGATCCGACTCAGCTCTACCTGAAAGAGATTGGTTATGCCAATTTGCTCACCGCTGAAGAAGAAACCTATTATGGCCGATTAGCGCTACAAGGCGATGAAAAAGCCAGAAACAAGATGATTGAATCTAATTTAAGATTAGTCGTTAAAATCGCCAAACAATATCGTCATCGGGGCTTGAAATTTCTCGATCTCATCGAAGAAGGCAATCTCGGCCTGATGCATGCAGTGGAAAAATTCGATCCCGAACGCGGTTTCAGATTTTCGACTTATGCAACTTGGTGGATCAAACAAACAATCGAACGCGCTATCATGAATCAAAGCCGCACGATCAGAATGCCCATCCATGTCATTAAAGAACTCAATATTTATTTGAGAGCAGCCAAACAATTGCATCAAAGTTTGGGACGCGAGCCCACAACGGAAGAGATCGCCCAAAAAGTTGATCGTTCCTATGAAGAAGTCAGAGCTGTATTGCAAGCGAATGACCAAGTCATTTCTTATGATAAGACATTAAACGATGGGGAACAGACGTTATTAGACACATTAAGTGATAGTCATCAGCAAAACCCTGAATCCAAAACAATACGAGAAAATCTCAAGCTTAAACTAAAAGATTGGATGCAAGAATTAAGCGTCAAACATCGCTCCATTCTCGAACAGCGCTTCGGCCTGGGCTCATACGCCTATGCCACTGAGAGCAAAGAGTCTTTTGAACGCGTCGGATCTCATCTGGGACTTTCTCGAGAACGGGCCAGGCAACTTCAAAACGAAGCGCTTCGTCAATTACGTAGAGTCATGGAAAAACATGGAATTTCGGGCGATATTTTGGAAGGATAGCGGCCTGCTTAAACCTTCGAAAAAATCTTCAAAAAAACATAAGGGAATACTCATCCCCTTACTGATTACGCGAATACCTGGGAATTTCTATCGTTAAATCCTGCTGGCCCACCTGAACATTGCAACTTAAGCGTGAATCGGTTTCCAATCCCCAAACATGGTCCAGCACTTCTTCCTCCGCTGACGCAGGCAAGGTGACGGAGTCATATCCCTTTCTTAGATAAACATGGCAAGTACCGCAAGCCCCTTGAAATTCACACGCATGCTCTATTGCGATCCCTTGCTGCAATAAACAAGCAAGCAAATTCGCTCCCGGATGAGTTTCAAATTGCGCACCTTCTGGGCATAGCAACGGATGTGGCAAAACAGTAATTTTAGGCATTTTACGAATGATCACTCTTTTGAACTTGTTTATTACGATAATCCTGAATAGCTAGTTGAATCGCCTCTTCCGCCACAATCGAACAATGAATTTTGTTCGGGGGCAATGTAAGCTCATCAGCCAGATCTTTATTTTTAATTGTCAGCGCTTCGTCCAATGTTTTACCTTTGAGTTTTTCAGTCGCTAAAGAACTTGCCGCAATTGCCGAACCACATCCGTAAGTTTTAAACTTTGCATCTTCGATAAGACCCGTTGCACTGACTTTAATTTGTAGCCGCAAAACATCCCCGCACGAGGGTGCGCCGACAATGCCAGTTCCAACAGATGGATCATTTTCATCCAACGAGCCGACATTGCGAGGGTGCTCATAATGTTCCATCACTTCTTTACTGTATTGCATCATAAACTTCATTCTCCTGAATTTAATATTTCACATTCAACATGAGAGAGAAACGTTCTTGCCCCATCGCGAAACGATTTCTTAGCTCGCGCCAAAAGACGCTTACCATTATAATCCACAAATTGCGTGAAAAATCCATTTTTTAACGCTGGCCCCATTGATAATTCTCCACATCAATTCCTTTTTGATGCATTTCCCAGAGCAGTGACATCTCTCGCAACCGCGCCACACCTTTCTCTACCACCTCAAGGGTATAATCAATTTCTTCAACCGTTGTAAATCGTCCGAATGAAAAGCGAATGGAGCTGTGAGCCAATTCATCATTTAACCCTAAAGCACGCAATACATAAGAAGGCTCTAAACTCGCCGAAGTACAGGCAGAGCCACTCGAGATAGCGATATTTTTAAGCGTCAACATCAGCGACTCACCTTCAATATAATTAAAGCTAATATTTAAAATAGTCGGCACGCTGTGCTCTAAATCCGTATTCACACGAATCGCTGGAATAGCTTGAAGTCCATTAACCAAGCGGTCGCGTAGCGCTTGGATTTTCGGCATATAGTCCTTCATTTCCATGCGCGCCAAGTAAAACGCCTCGCCTATACCAACAATCTGATGTGTCGGCAATGTGCCTGATCGCATACCGCGTTCATGCCCACCCCCATGCATTTGGGCTTCGAGTCGAATGCGTGGTTGCTGACGAACATATAAGGCGCCAATGCCTTTGGGCCCGTAAATTTTGTGCGCGGAAAACGACATGAGGTCAACTGGCAGCGTTTTTAAATCGATGGGGAGTTTTCCCGCACTTTGCGCTGCATCGACATGAAAAATAATGCCCTGGGATCGGGCCAATGAACCAATCGCCGCTAAATCTTGAATGATTCCAATTTCATTGTTCACGTGCATGATGGAAATTAAAATCGTGTCTGGCCGAATCGCCGCTGCTAATTTATTCAAATCGATTTGACCCTGGGGTTCTGGCATTAAATACGTCACTTCAAACCCTTCTCTTTCCAGCTGACGACACGTATCTAAAACCGCTTTATGCTCCGTTTTAGAGGTAATAATATGTTTGCCTTTGCGCTGATAAAAATGGGCAGCACCTTTAATCGCCAGATTATCCGATTCCGTTGCGCCCGAAGTAAAAATAATCTCTTTAGGATCAACATTAACTAAGTCGGCGATTTGTTGACGCGCCTGCTCGACGGCTTCCGCGGCTTGCCAACCAAAAACGTGAGATCGAGAAGCCGGATTCCCAAAAACTCCCTCTTTCGTTAAATAGCGTGCCATTTTTTCCGCGACGCGGGGATCGACTGGCGCTGTTGCGGCATAGTCTAAATAAATGGGTAATTGCATAGATTCTCCCTCAGCATCAACCAGACAATAAAAATGAACTACTGATAGTTTACGATATTTTTCTCCTAAAGCAATGGACAATCAAGATCAGAACAACAAGGATTTGAATTGAGGTATGGTCACATCACCCTCAAAGGATCATCGAACAAAATAAATGGCCTGTATAGATTCCCTCTTCCTTAAAGATAACAAAACGTCAAAGCATCGCTTTTAGACACTAAAATATAAAAAATTTTGTCTCTCTGGCATCTCCTTCGCTCAATCATCTTCTCTTTCCTTGCGCAAGATCAAATCTTTGATATGCTATGCAAAATATTATTAGGTAAATTTTATGGCCCTACATCCTTTCGTCACAACTGCCGTCAAAGCAGCCAGAAATGCCGGCAATGCGATTATGCGTGGTTACACTCGCCCCGACTTGATACGCGTTCAAAAGAAAGGACACAAAGATTTCGTCACGGATATTGATCGTTTGTCGGAAGAAACCATCATTCACACCTTACAAACAGCCTACCCTAATCACTGTTTTTTAAGTGAAGAGGCCGGAAAACTAGGCCTGTCTAGCGATTATCAGTGGATCATTGATCCTCTCGACGGCACGGTTAATTTTATTCACGGATTTCCTCATTTTTGCGTTTCCATTGCATTAAGCTATCGCGGACGCATTGAACACGCCGTTATTTATGATCCCGTTCGCGATGATTTATTTACTGCTTCACGGGGGGAAGGCGCACAACGAAGTAACCGTCGAATTCGCGCCAGTGGACGACATCTCATGGAAGATTGTTTAATTGGAACAGGAACACCTTCACCCGCTGAGCCGGAGTGGCACGAGAGTTATTATCAATCTTATCATGCTATTTCAAAAGAATGCTTAGCCATACGACGCAGCGGCTCTTCTGCGCTCGATTTGGTCTATGTGGCGGCCGGTATTTTGGATGGCTACTGGAAATTAGGATTAAAAATTTGGGATTTGGCTGCCGCGTCATTAATCATTCGAGAAGCGGGTGGATTGATCAGCGACTTCCAAGGCAGTGAAGATTATTTCAAACAGGGACACGTTGTGGCCGCTAATCCGAAATTCTTCAAACCGTTTCTCAAGAAAATACAACCGTTTTTTCATTCAGCAAAAGGAAGCGCTTATCATGAACAACACACTGGCCACGACACTTAAGTCGCTCACGGCAAAGGGAAAAGGACTCCTCGCTGCCGACGAAAGCTCAAAAACCATTGAAAAACGTTTTGCGGCCGTGCAAGTCGATTGCACGGAAGAAAATCGCCGCGCTTATCGAGAGCTATTATTTACGACGCCTGACTTAGAAAAACAGGTGAGTGGCGTTATTTTATTTGAAGAAACGCTCCTACAAAAAACGGCGCAAGGCGTGCCTTTTCCTGTTTATCTCGCTCAAAAAGGTATTATCCCCGGCATTAAAGTCGACAAAGGGCTCGTTCCTTTTGAAAGCTCATCCGAAGAACAAATTACGCAAGGTCTTGACGGACTACCAGAACGTTTAGCGGAATATAAAAAGCAAGGCGCCCAATTTGCCAAATGGCGCGCTGTTTACCCAATTTCTGGAACAAATCCTTCTCGGATCTTAATCAAAACCCACGCAATGTTACTGGCACGCTATGCAAAAATTTGTCAAAATTTATCGATCATTCCTATCGTCGAGCCTGAAGTGTTAATGGATGGCGATCACACAATCGAACAATGCGCTGAAGTCACCGAAAAAGTACAACGCGCTGTATTTAAGGCACTGTTTCAATATAACGTGCAATGCGAATACATACTGCTCAAACCCAACATGGTCATCGCAGGAAAATCTTGCCCCTCACAAGCCACCGTCGATCAAGCGGCCAAAATGACTGTACGCATTTTAAGAAGAACCGTTCCGGCCGCTGTACCCAGCATTAATTTTTTATCAGGTGGTCAATCAGATAAAACAGCAACTGCACACCTCAATCGCATCAATCAACAAGGCAACCAACCTTGGTCACTCAGCTTTTCTTATGCGCGCGCCTTGCAAGAAGCTTGCTTGAAAACATGGAAAGGCAAACCAGAAAATATCGCAGCGGCTCAACAAGCTTTATTAAAGCGTGCTCAATTAAATAGCGCCGCCAGTTTAGGACAATACAACGAATCGATGGAATCCTAATTCATGGCGCGTTCATTAACCAGCAACGCCCTATTTGAAACGTTCGATGGGAAATTTCTCCATCTACTCATTTCCATTTTTGTTGTTTTATTATTATATGGCATCTTGGCTAACGTGCACATGGGTCGAATCATTGTCGAACTGTCGTTTTCTTTGATGCTCTTACTCAGCGTCCGAGCGATTCGTGGAAAAAAAAATATTGTTTTTACGGCCATCATTTTGTTTTGCTTGGTTGTGATTTTACGATGGTCCGCAGAATTTTCTAATCGTAACTTTTTATTACTTTGCAGCAATATTTTGACCGCCATCAACTTATTCGTCATCGTTGCCGCGATTTTAAAAAACATTTTGACTGTCAATGATGTAATGATTAACGATGTTTATGGCGCTATTTGCGTTTATTTGTTAATTGGCATTATTTTTGCATTCATTTTTTACAGCAGCCAAATGATTGACCCTCAATCATTTTTTTATCTGCGAAACATACCCAGTAGTCACGCTTTAGCGTTACCCGAATTTATTTACCTTAGTTTTATCACATTAACCTCGGTCGGATTTGGAGATATTTCTCCCGTCAGTACGATGGCAAAAACGTTAACGTACATGGAAGCTGTTATCGGGCAAATTTATGTGATCGTCTTGATTGCGCGTATCGTTTCACTCTATGTCTCGAATGTCGCTAATAAAAGAAAACCGCCACCGCCACATCATCAACATATAAGGCACAACCGCGAAAATCCATCGACCATTACAACGTCGGCGCGGTATTAAATGAAAAGCCTAGGCCAACTGCACTAATACGATGGTTATATTCAATCAAGCTTTGACCATAACCCGTAAAGTATTGCGCATAGAGTCGAATCTGTTGCGTTAACGGGTATGACCAAGTCAGTTGGTTAGCCATTCGACGAAATCCACTTTCGACGTCATTACGTGATTCCAACATGAGCTGTTGTTGATGCGCGAAATTATACGCAACAAACCAGGATCCATGCCCTAAATAATTGGTAATATCTCGATTATGTTTTGTCATAGAAGCGCCCGGAATAACCCACCAAGGCTTCACACCCACTTCCCAATCCTCATTGCGATCAAAGATAGCTTGTGCATAAACACGGTTCCAAGAGCGCTCCAACTCCCCACCTCTTCCATTCGATTGATGTACAACACCGCTATTAATTGTGCTGATCTGCCAATCATGGCTCAATAAATGATCCACATCATAACTAAAAAATAATTCTGGTTCATAATTGCTTTCGCGAAAAAAAGGTGAACCGGTATAGGCTTGCCAAAAAGATAACTGGGTATAAGCGCCATAGAAAGTAAAAGGCGCATTAAACATATTGGCCCAAATCGGAACCTTTAAACTAAATTGAAATTTAAATTCGATACGCTTGATGTTGTTATTATCTGATGTACTGCCTTTATAAAATGGATCCTTTGATTCAAAATAAGCGGGTAACACATAGGATTCCTTATAGAAACTGATCGGCATGATATTTTTTTCTTTCCAATACGGAAACCATTCCGACAACGGACTGTTGAGCTTATTTTGCAACCCAACAGTATTAGAAGAATCGGCCCATACAGCGGTACTCAATCCAACAAATGCCAGGATGAAAGTGAAAATAAATAATCGTATTCGCATGATATTTTATGTGTTTTTTAAGTCTAATTAAAATTGCGCGCTATTCTAACGGTTACCCCATGAAACGCAATATGCTTCTGATAAGAATTGAGAGATTAAGCGCCATTTCATCACTCAATCCTTGACACTTCTTGCATTCCAATCGTTCAAGTGAGATTATTACGCACAATTTGAGGGTGCTCCCATCGTGTAAGATAAAAAATGCCGGCATGGAACACAGACAAAAGATAAAAAAATCGCATTGCTTGAGACGGGTGGTCAGCAAGCCCGATGCGTAATCAATGATAGACAAAAACCATGGCACTACGATTAGCCACATTATCCATCGCGATAATTTTTCTTTCAGGGCTTTTACCTCTGCTCTTTTCGTGTGCGTATCAAAAATTATTTTCTCGACTCAATGCCGGTTTGTTAATGCTCGGCAGTCTTTGCGCATTGGTAGCCGGTTGTCTCGCTTTGCTCAACGCCGCACCTGAATACTCTCAAACAATTCCATTATCTGTTTTGCCCATGTTATCGCTACAACTAAAACTCGATACACTTTCCGGCTATTTCTTTTTTATTGTCGGTTTAGTGGGTTTTGCCGTTGCTATTTATTTGCCGGCTTATATCCAATCCATTCCGCATAAAAAATATTTATGTTTCTTCACCGCTATATTTATGAGCAGCATGCTACTCGTTCTGCTCGCCAACAATGTCTTTATTTTCTTATTGGCTTGGGAATTGATGTCATTATCAAGTTATTTTCTCGTCGCGCATGAACATGAGCATGAAACGAATCGCCAAGCCGCTTTTATTTATTTATTGATGGCGCAAATGAGTGGGATTTGCATTCTGATCAGTTTTGGATTGTTGGCGAAATGGAGCGGGAACTTGAATTTTAACACATTCACTCATCTTCATCTTTCGCCGACATGGACAAGCGTTATTTTTATTTTAGGCTTATGGGGATTTGGGACAAAAGCGGGGCTCGTGCCACTTCATGCTTGGCTACCTAAAGCCCATCCCGTTGCGCCCTCACCGATTTCTGCTTTGATGTCGGGCGTTATGTTAAAAATTGCAGTGTATGGTTTTATTCGGCTAAGTTTTTACTTTTTAACAATCGGCAATCTCTGGCCATTGGGCGGCGTTGTTTTATTCATCGGCACGATTTCTGCTTTGATCGGCGTGCTGTATGCAATCATGCAGCATGACGTCAAATGTCTGCTCGCCTATCATTCAGTCGAAAATATTGGCATTATTTTTATTGGTTTAGGATTGTCGCTTATTTTTCAAGCGACGAACCATCCACTTTTAGCAGCACTGGGTTTGTTGGCTGCGCTTTATCATTGTTTAAATCATGCGTTATTTAAAAGCCTCTTATTTTTAGGCGCGGGTAGTGTAATTCAGCAAACACATGAACATGATTTAGAACACATGGGGGGGCTCATTCATAAAATGCCTCGCACGGCTTTTTATTTTTTAATCGGCTGTTTAAGCATTTCGGCCTTACCGCCTTTCAATGGATTTGTGTCGGAATGGTTAACCTTTCAAACCGCTTTGCAATCTTCGTTATTAGCGAATGGATTATTGCGCATCTTAATTCCCTTAGCGGCCGCCATTTTAGCCTTAACGGGCATTCTTGCTGCTACTTGTTTTGTCAAAACGTATGGGATGATTTTTTTAGGTAAAGCACGTAGCATCTCTATGCACACGGCGCATGAGGCGCCACGTGCGATGCGCTTATCGATGGCCTTACTGGCGTCGTGTTGTTTGTTTTTTGGATTATTTCCGTCATTCACGCTCGCGCATCTGAATACGATTGCAGAGCAAAGCATCGGTTATGCCTTGCCCGCCTCCGGGAATTGGTTATGGTTAACACCGATTTCCGTACAACAAACGGCCTATTCGGGACTTGGTGTTTTTATCGCCTTACTTTTCATCACAAGCCTCGTTTATTTTTGGTGGCATCCCAGAAAATATAAATTAGTTTCCCCTTGGGATTGCGGTTTTGGTGGATTAACCGAACGCATGCAATACACTGGCACCGCTTTTGCCATGCCAATCCGCCGAATTTTTCAGGCTTTTTGGAAAATCACTGAAACACAAGAGCGCAGACCCTCGCTTCATCAACCTTATCAAACACAATCCGTACATTACGCATTGCATACTGACGATTGGTCGTGGGAATGGTTTTATAAACCTTGGCGAATCGGCATAAAAACGATCAGCCAACATATCGCTAAATGGCAAAGCGGCCACTTACGCCTTTATTTAACCTATATGTTTGTGACTTTGATTATTTTACTGTGGTTAGTCTCATGATGAATCGCCTATTATACAGTTTACTACAAACGGGATTATTCGTTTTCATCGCGCCGCTCTTTGTTGGCATCGTGAAAATGTTCAAATGCTGGCTGCAAAATCGCAGTGCGCCTTCTGTCTTTCAGTGTTATCGCGATTTGAGAAAATTATTTCATAAACAAACGATCCTGGCACATCACGCCTCTTGGATTTTTCGATTTGCACCGTATTTGATTTTCAGCATCACTGCGTTGATCGCCTCGGCAATTCCCTTTATCGTCAGCCCTTCACAAACTGTTGGATTTACGGACGTTATTTTAATTGCGGGATTATTTGGTTTGAGTCGATTTTTCTTAGCGCTCGCCGCACTCGACATCGGCACCAGTTTTGGTGGGATGGGTGCTTCTCGCGAAATGACTGTTGCAACATTGGCTGAACCTGCTTTGATGATTGCGTTTTTTTCTCTAGCCATGATGGCCTCCAGCACACGTCTCGACATCATCACCACTTATTTAAGCACACACAGCTTATGGTTTAATCCGTCGATGTTATTTGTGGCGCTTGCTTTTGCGATGATCGCCGTCGCTGAAACCGGCCGCATTCCTGTCGATAATCCCGCGACTCATTTAGAACTCACGATGATTCACGAAGCGATGATTTTAGAATACAGCGGACGACACTTAGCACTCATCGAATGGGCCGCTCAAATTAAATTACTGATTTACACAATACTTTTTGCGAATTTATTTCTGCCGTTCCCACTCATCAATCAGCTGAGTTTATCGGCAATCGGATTGAATGGTGGCATCGTGATCATCAAATGCCTACTGCTTGCATGGGTGTTGGTATTAGCTGAAACCCACTTGGCTAAACTACGACTATTCCGTGTCCCGCTCCTGCTGAATATGGCTTTTTTGTTGTGTTTATTAGGCCTTTTGATTCATGTGATCGCGGAGGTCGCTTAATTGTGAACGCTAATGCCATTCAACTATTATTGTCCGCGCTCTTGCTGTTAACAACCTTTATTCTGTTAATTCAGCGACGCATCGACAGCATGATTTATACTTACGCCTGGCAAAGCGCTTTTTTAAGTTTAGCCACTTTAGCCGCTTCGTTTATCACGCCCTATCAATGGGATTTATTTTTTTCGGCGCTTCTGATCTTTGCCTTAAAAGTCATTTTTATCCCCTGGTTTTTACGTTATTTATCACATCGCTTATCATCAAAAAACCCATCGGATAACGCCACCTCTCTCGTTGCACGGCCCTTTCTACTGTCGATGATTGCAAGTGCTTTGGTCTTGTTTTCGTACAATCTGACCCATTCCCTACGAACCTCAACACAATTATTCAGCAGCAATGCCATCGCCATTGCACTCTCGATTATTTTACTCGGCATGTTGCTCATTATCACGCACCGAAAAGCGGTTTCGCATGCACTCGGCTTTATGGTCATTGAAAATGGAATCTTTTTTGCCGCCCTGATTTTAACGCGCGGTATGCCAATGAAAATCGAGTTGGGTATTGCGTTCGACGTGCTCGTTGCGATTATTTTATTCGGCGTATTTTTCTTTCATTTAAATACTAGCATTGATTCTTTAGATGTCGATTCTCTCAATCGATTACGAGAAGGGACTGAACTATGATTTTTTATGCTATTTTACTCACCCCTCTGCTCGGTATTATTTTATTCAGCTTTATCCGAAAAGCGCGATGGGCAGTTAGCATCAATTTGTTCATATCGACTGTCAATTTTATTGCCATGATTCTACTGTTGATGCGTTGGCAAACGACGCCTTCATTTTTTATTTTGCATGCACACGAGCAACTTTATCTCGACGCACTCGGACTGATCGGCTGGACGCTCACCACGTTCATCGGTATGACAACGGCTTTATTTTCGTATGGATACATGTTGCAAAATCTGCAAGAACGCCGTATCACCTTAAAACGATTACAGTTGTATCATTTATTTTACCAGTCATTTATCTTCTCGTTGCTCATTGCGTTTTCGGCGAACAATATCGGCCTTTTATGGGTAGCCATTGAAGGAGCGACCTTGGCAACGGTATTATTAGTCAGCCTTTATCGAACCCCCGAAGCCATTGAAGCTGCATGGAAATATTTTATTATTTGCATCGTGGGCATCGCATTGGCTTTATTCGGGACCATTTTAATCTACTTTGCGGCACAAACTTCCCTCGATCCCAGTCATGCCATACTATGGAATGCGTTGGCGCTGCATGCAAAAACATTAAACCCTTCGATCATGATACTAGCCTTTGTGTTTTTATTTGTGGGCTACGGAACTAAAGCTGGTTTAGTGCCCTTTCATTTTTGGCTGCCAGATGCTTACTCAGAAAGTCCCGGACCTGTCGCCGCCTTATTGTCGGGATTATTATTGAATGTCGCATTATACGCCTTATTGCGTTTTCAAATTTTGACGAATCTGTCACTGCAAAATGGCCTCGCCAACCACTTAATGATTGTTTTCGGTTTGTTATCCTTCGTTTTTGCCAGCCTCACCCTGCATCATCAACAAAATATTAAGCGCATGTTTAGTTATTCGTCCATCGAACATGTGGGCATCATGACGTTTGCTTTCGGCCTCGGCAATGCGGTTGCTATTTTGAGCGGATTGTTTTACCTGATTATTCACGCACTCATTAAATCGGCGATTTTCACGACGGTTGGTAATGTCATGCATTTAACGCACACTCAAAAAATCGAAAAAATTCGGGGTTTATTAAAGCTCAATCCATGGGTTGGGTGGCTTTTGATCGTCGCTTTATTTGCTATTGCCGGCGCGCCACCCTTTGGGTTGTTCATCGGTGAAGTCGGTGTGTTTTTAGCCACTCTTCAAACGGATCCCTATTTAGCCATCATTCTCGGCCTTGGATTTCTGGTTGTTTTTGCAGCATTACTGCGATACATGCAATCGATGGCATTAGGTAATCCAGACAAAACGGCGTATCCCACGCCTCCCATTGCAAAAATCAATTTGGTCCCCGCCGGGCTGCATCTCTTGATCGTTTTAATATTGGGGCTCTATATCCCGTCATTTTTCATGCAAATTCTAAAACAAGCGGCATCTCTTTTTATAGGACAATAGCGCATGGGAACATCGGACCTTTTACTTCGCTTAATGAAAGCGTTAAACCACTGTCAACTACTCAAAGCAGATAGCTCGATAGGGGGTTACTCTGCCCTCGAGATTGAACCGATGCATTGGCAAACGGTCGCACAAATGATTCAACAAGATCAGGGTCGTTTTGCTGGGTTATGGGCTGAAGAATTAGAAGATGTTTTTTTTGTAACCGTTTGTTTTTGCATTGAAAAACATTACTTATTGATGCGCACCTCATTGAACAAAAAAATACCTTTAAAATTATCTTCTCTCTCTTGCCTTTACTTGGCGGCTAACCGATTCGAGCGACATACGCACGATTTATTCGGTATAGAATTCATCGATACCGACGACTCACGCCGATGGACACGCCATCAAGCATGGCAAGCCAATCAATTTCCCTTACGAAAAGATTTTCCAGCAGCGGGTTATGGCACAGGAAAAACACCCGCTGATAAAACGTATCCGTTTTTACAAGCGACAGGTGAAGGCGTTTGCGAAGTACCGGTTGGACCCATCCATGCCGGCATTATCGAACCAGGTCATTTCCGTTTTCAAATTGCCGGAGAAGAGGTGCTCTATCTCGAGGAACGTTTAGGCTATGTCCATAAAGGTATTGAAAAAATCGCCGAGGGGAAAGACATTCATCACCTCATCAATCTTGCGGCTCATGTTTCGGGAGATTGCACCTTATCTTACGCTGGGTCCACTTGCATGGCTGTCGAAAATGCGTTGCAAATAACGGTCCCTGATCGCGCTTTATTTATCCGAGCCATACTGGCAGAGCGAGAACGTATCGCCAATCATCTCTGGGATGTGGCTGCCATTTGTAATGATGTCGGATTCGCCTTTGCTTATTATCAATTTGGTCGACTGCGCGAGCTATGGCTGCGCACCAACGCGTATTTATTTGGCCACCGACTACTGATGAATTGCCTCTCGGTTGGCGGCGTACAAAAAGATTACTTATCCGCAACTGCCATTGATTTATTGCAGCATGAATTAGTGCCACTCGAAAAAGAAGTGGGCGAATTAACGCATATTCTCGACACAAATGCCTCACTACAAAATCGATTGCGAACTACCGGTGTTTTATCTCATGAGACAGCGCAGGCTGTTGGCGCTTTAGGATATGTCAGTAAAGCAAGTGGTATCGATTTTGATGTGCGACGTGACGCTCCTTATGCCCCTTATCATCAATGTGAAGTGAGCTCGCCAGTCTTATCCGATGGCGATGTGGCGGCACGATTAAGCATCCGCTTGAAAGAAATAAAGAGCGCATTAACATTGATTAAAGATTTATTGAACACGCTGCCATCGGGTCCTTATCAAACAACATGGACACCCCCCCCATACCCTACCGCGGGTATCGGAATTGTTGAAAGTTGGCGCGGCGAATTATTAACGTATGTCAGTTTAGATGCCACCGGCAAAGTCTCGCGTTATTTTCCGCGCGATCCCAGTTGGTTTAACTGGCTTGCGCTCGAACGGCTCATTTATCGCGATATCGTACCCGATTTTCCTGTTTGCAATAAATCGATTAACGGGTCTTATTCGGGATGTGATTTATAAGGTGACATCATTATGCTAAAAACACTGAAGAAAATTCTACGGGTCGGAATTATCACAGAACCGGTCGACACAACAGAATCTCACCAAATCGAATCGCTAGGCAAAGCGTGCCAAAAAGTTATCGCCGCAAAATTTAATGGGAGTCTCGCTATTCGGCAAGTCGATGCGGGATCCTGCAATGGGTGTGAATTAGAAATTCAAGCCTTAAATAATTCGTTTTATAATCTCGAGCGATTTGGTATTCACTTTGTGGCTTCTCCTCGTCATGCCGATGTTTTGCTTGTTACAGGGCCCGTCTCCAGACATATGGAAGAAGCGTTGCGTATTGTCTACGAAAGCACGCCCGATCCTAAACTCGTCATTGCCGCCGGTGACTGCGCCGCTTGTGGTGGCATTTTTGGAAAATCCTATGCCAGTGCTGGCGCCGTATCGAATGTCATTTCTGTTGATCTTGTCATTCCCGGGTGCCCCCCGGCACCGATGCAATTGTTAACAGCGTTGTTAACAATTTTTGATGCCCCCAAGCATTCAAAAAAAGGTTCTGTCAAATGAGCAGGCCGACTTCACTATGTTACACTTGCCACCAAAGTCGACGCGAAAAGCGCAGGTGTGCGATAAATGACATATTGAACTTGGGTGTGAATATGAATTTCTTAATGTGAAATAGAGTGTACTATGCCTTGCCCTTGTGGATCAAAAAAAGAGTATTTTCATTGTTGTGGCCAATATATTGAAAATCATAAGATCCCTGAAATACCGGAACAGTTAATGCGTTCGCGATATACTGCTTATTCTAAAACAAACGTCGATTATATTCTTAAAACTATGAAAGGCGAGGCTCTGCATAATTTTGATGCGGCAAGCGCAAAACAATGGGCTAAAGAATCAACATGGCTTGGATTAACAATCATTGATGCGCCAAAACCTCATGGGACGATAGCATATGTGGAATTCATCGCGCGATTTCATTATCGAGGAAAAAATCAATCTATTCATGAGCGGAGTGAATTTCATTACGAAAATGGGCGCTGGTTGTATGTCAATGGCAGTTATGTGCTAAACACTAAAAGCGATAATATTAAGAAATAAAAACCCTACTCGATTTAAACGATTGCCCAGAAATCTCTTATGTTCTCTCAACTTATGTAACCTGAGTTCGGGATAAGAAAACACGTTATTTGAACCGCTGCCTCCATCTGACAATCCGTTAGTCGTCAACAGACATTCTATAGAGGGAAAAACAGCCCCTCTCATCAAAAAGAGACAATGATCTATTAATAAAAAAGGCATGGTTTTTACGCCATGCCTTTTTAGACTATCGTTCGAAATGGTAAGACTATTCGTCGTTAACCGTTTCGCCCTGCTCCGATTCTTCTGTCGCGTTATTGCTCATGTGTTGTTTTAATAAATCACCGAGTTTTCCACCGACAATCGTATCATAACTTTCTTCTGAAGATTTTGATCGACCACTGCCATCTTGATCTTTCATTTTTGCGCGAATGGATAAACCAATAACGCGGTCTTTATGATTGACGCTAATGACTTTGGCTTCCACTTCATCACCAACTTTGAAGTACACGTTAATATCATCGACTTTTTCTGCGGCAATTTCAGCGGCTTTAATTCGACCCTTCACTTCTTCCGCTAATTCGATGAAGGCTTGTTTGTCTTCAATCGCAACGACTTTGCCTTTCACCAAACTTCCTTTAGGATGCGCTTCAGCATATAAACTAAACGCATCATCTTGCAGTTGTTTAATACCCAATGAAATACGTTCTCTTTCTGGGTCAATCGCTAGCACAACGGCTTCGATTTCATCGCCTTTCTTGTATTTTCGAATCGCTTTTTCTCCGGGTTCTTCCCATGAAATATCCGATAGATGAATCAATCCGTCAATGTTGCCTTCAAGACCAATGAAAATACCAAAATCTGTAATGGATTTGATATGACCACTCAAGCGATCGCCTTTCTTGAATTTTTCAGCAAAAGAAATCCATGGATTGGATGCGCATTGTTTCATGCCCAGCGAAATACGACGTCGTTCTTCATCTAATTCCAACACAACGACATTGACCTCATCACCCAATTGCACAACCTTGCTCGGATGAATGTTTTTATTGGTCCAATCCATTTCTGACATATGAACCAATCCTTCAACGCCATCTGCAATTTCAACAAAACAACCGTAATCGGTAATGTTAGTCACTTTGCCAGACAATTTCTTTCCGACAGCGAAGCGCTCTTTAATATTGCCCCAAGGATCTTGATGCAATTGTTTTAATCCAAGTGAAACACGAGATTTTTCTCGATCGAATTTCAAGACAACCACATCAATCGAATCACCAATGTGTAACAATTCGCTCGGGTGTTTGACACGCTTCCAAGCAATGTCCGTGATATGTAACAAACCATCGACACCGCCTAAATCGACGAATGCACCATAATCTGTTAGGTTTTTAACGGTACCTGAAATAACTTGTCCTTCGGTTAAGCCTTCTAATAGTTTTGAACGTTCAACAGAATTTTCCGCTTCAATAACCGCACGACGAGACACCACAATATTGCTGCGCTTTTCATCAATTTTAATGATTTTAAATTCAATTGCTTGTCCTTCAAAGCTAGCCGTATCTTGAATTGGACGAACATCTAATAAAGATCCCGGTAAAAATGCGCGAACGCCATCGATCTCTACTGTAAAACCACCTTTCACACGACCTGTAATAACACCCAAAACCGTTTCTGCTGTTTCGCTCGCATGCACTAAGCGGGCCCATGATTCTGCGCGTTTTGCTTTTAAACGAGAAAGTCGTGTTTCACCGTAATCGTCAGCCAACATGTCGATCACGACTTCGACTTCGTCGCCAGCCTTCACTTCTAATTCGCCTTGCATATTTTTAAATTCATCAATAGCAACGACGCCTTCTGATTTCAAACCGACATCAATCAAAATAAATTTATTATCGATTTTGATCACGGTACCTTTAACGAGATCTCCAGCACGAAGTCCGGAATCTTTTAGGCTTTTTTCGAAAAGAGCTGCAAAATTGTCTGTCATAATTTATTAACCAATATTTAACGTTTAATTTCTAACTATTCAGTTAGGCTTATTTCTTCACAGAAGAAATTCTCTGGCAAGCTAAATCGAAAACCTGCGCCATCACGCTTTCAATAGATAACGACGTCGTATCTATTAACACAGCATCCGTCGCAGGAATAAGCGGAGAATCTTTACGATTTTTATCTCGCCTATCTCGCTCGATTAACTCATCAACGAGGGGCGTAAGTTTAACATCAAACCCTTTTTCCATCAACTGCTGGTAGCGTCTTTTTGCGCGCTCCTCTACCGAGGCTTCAAGATAGATTTTCAAGCAAGCATCGGGAAAAACAACCGTGCCCATATCTCGACCATCCGCAACTAACCCAGGCGCTTGTCGAAAAGATCGCTGCAAAGCTAATAAGGCCTCGCGCACACGGGGAAACACAGCGATTTTAGAGGCTAATTGACTGACCGTTTCAATACGAATCGCTTGCGTGACATTTTGCTGATCGAGAAAAATCTGAATTGAATCGCCCGTTGTTTCAAAAGTAATACGGATGATTTCAGCAAGTTGAGCAAGCCTAAACTCGTCATCAATAGGAATCTGTTTCAACTGGGCAGCCAACGCGATAATGCGATAAATTGCGCCGCTATCCAAAAAATGCCACTGCAAACGATTAGCGAGTAACTGCCCGACTGTCCCTTTTCCTGAACCGCTCGGTCCATCAATCGTAATAACCGGAATGACGTTGTAATCGCAATTATTCTGCTGCAATTTCAGCGCCCTCTTCCACATCTTCAATTTTAGCCAATCCAATTAAACGCTCGCCTTCAGATAAGTTAATTAAGCGGACGCCTTGTGTGCTGCGACCAATCAGTGAAACCTCTTCGACACGTGTTCGCACCAAAGTCCCTTGATCGGTAATCAGCATGATTTCATGTTGCGGCTGAACGGTAATGGCACCAATCACTCTCCCATTGCGATCATTCACTTGAATGGAGATCACGCCTTGCCCACCTCGACCGGTCACACGATATTCTTCGATCGCCGTCCGTTTGCCATACCCTTGTTCTGTCGCAGTTAAAATAGCACTGTTGTCTTTCACAATAACCAACGCGACGACTGATTGATCCGTTTGTAATCGCATGCCGCGCACACCGTGTGCCGTACGACCCATGGCACGAACCGTTTTTTCATGAAAACGGATCACTTTGCCAGTATCACTGAATAACATAATTTCTTGATCGCCATTCGTAATATCTGCATTGATCAATCGATCATTTTCTGATAATTCTAAAGCAATAATACCGCTCGCCCGAGGTTTTGAAAAATGCTCAAGCGCCACTTTCTTAACCGTCCCTTGCAAGGTGGCCATAAACACATATTGATCTGCTGAAAACGCTTTCACTGGCAAAATCGCCGTGATTTTTTCTTGTTCACTGAGCGGCAATAAATTCACCATCGGTTTTCCGCGCGCATGACGCTCGGCTTGTGGTAATTGATATACTTTCAGCCAATACACTTTGCCTTGATTGGAAAAACACAATAAGGTGTCGTGACTATTCGCAACGACTAATCGCTCGACAAAATCTTCTTCTTTAACTTGTGTCGCGGCTTTACCTCGTCCACCACGCTTTTGTGCACGATAAACCGTGATCGGTTGTATTTTCGCATAACCCTCATGCGATAACGTAACGACCATATCTTCTTCCGTGATGAGATCTTCAATATTCAAATCTTGTTGTGTTTGAATAATTTCCGTCATACGCCCATCACCAAATGCCGATTGAATTTCTTCTAACTCACGACGAATAATTTGCATGAGCCGTTCAGTGCTATTTAAAATAGCTAATAACTCAGCCATCAAATCGAGCAGTGATTGATATTCTTCGACAATTTTTTCCTGTTCAAGTCCGGTCAAACGATGCAGTCTCAACTCCAAAATCGCTTGTGCTTGTTCGGGCGATAACTGATAACCAAGCGGCGTTAAACCAGAAATAATAGTCGATTCTTTTTTATTGTCTGGCAATAATTGATTTTGTTCGCTGGCTCGCCTCAAGAGATCCACCACAGGGCCCGGTTGCCAACATTTTGACAATAGCGCTTCCTTCGCAACTGCAGGATTTTTAGCGGTTTTAATCAGTGCAATCATTTCATCGATATTCGCTAGTGCAACGGTTAATCCTTCTAGGATATGAACCCGCGAACGCGCCTTATTTAAATCAAAAATCGTACGCCGCGTCACGACTTCACGACGATGCCGAATAAACGCGTTCAATAATTGCTTTAAGTCGAATAATTTCGGCTGACCATTTTCAAGCGCCACCATGTTAATACCAAACACAACTTGCAATTGGGTATGCGCATATAAATTATTGAGCACGATCTCGGCTTGTTCGCCCCGACGCAATTCGATCACAACACGCATACCGTCTTTATCAGACTCATCTCGCAAGCCCGTAATGCCATCAATGATTTTCTCTTTGACTAGCTCAGCAATTTTCTCGAGCAATCTTGCTTTATTTACCTGATAGGGCAATTCCGTTACGATAATCGATTGTTTTCCCCCTTCCGTTCTTTCTTCCACATGCGTTTTTGCGCGAATACTAATACGCCCACGCCCTGTTTTATAAGCTTCAACAATGCCGGCGCGACCATTGATAATGCCCGCCGTTGGAAAGTCAGGACCTGGAATCAGTTGCATCAGTTGATCCAAATCAATCTCAGGGTTATCAATCAATGCCAAACACGCCTTGATGACTTCATTTAAATTATGTGGGGGAATATTCGTGGCCATCCCAACGGCAATACCTGATGAACCATTTACTAACAAATTGGGGATGCGCGTCGGCAAAACAAACGGCATAAATTCGGTGCCGTCGTAGTTTGGCACAAAATCGACAGTTTCTTTATCGAGATCGGATAATAACGTTTGCGTTAATTTCGACATGCGCACTTCGGTATATCGCATGGCCGCCGGTGAATCGCCATCAATCGAGCCAAAGTTTCCTTGCCCATCAATCAACACATAACGCATCGAAAAAGGCTGTGCCATACGAACCAACGCATCATAAACTGCCGTATCGCCATGCGGATGATATTTACCGATAACATCACCGACAATACGCGCGGATTTTTTATAGGCCTTATTCCATTCATTGCCTAATTCGTACATCGCAAACAAAACTCGCCGATGAACGGGTTTTAGCCCATCACGCACATCGGGTAATGCGCGACCAACAATCACGCTCATTGCATAATCCAGATAAGATTGTTTCAGCTCATCTTCAATATTGACAGAGACTATTTCTTGTGCAAATTCTGACATGTTTTTGCCTTTTTTAACGCCTTAAAATTGGCCTGGATTTTAACATAATTAAACACTAGAGACATAAAGTTTTACGAGAAATTTCGCGGGCCCGAAAAGAAAATTTCATAACGCATCACATTCGTTGTTTTCATTTTCTTTACAAGAACTTTTTGACAAGCCGACTAAATTGTTTTTTAATGTGTCCCGCTGCGCGCTCGTAGCTCAGTTGGATAGAGTACCTGGCTTCGAACCAGGGTGTCGGGAGTTCGAATCTCTCCGAGCGCGCCAGATTGTTCCAGTTAAATCAATCAGTTACCACTTGTCTTTCTAAACTCAATTATTCCAATACGTTTAGACATAATGGCCTCTATTATGATTTTATTTTTTTGAAGTGGAATTAAATTTATGATCGCTTTTTATAATCGTGAAACAGCGTGCACTTATGGAATGACTATTTTATCAGCTAAATATATACCCCCCAGCGAACGGTGATTGGTAGCCAAAAGTTAATAGACGTTGGATGAAAAGGAATGGTGCTTTTAAGTAAAGCATTAGATAAGATCAGTGTGCGATCGTATGAACTTGGAAAGTTTCCATGATCTAACGCTAAGAAATTTTCCACGGGAACTAGTCTATGGCAAGGAATTCTTCCAAGAATTTCGGCAATTTTAAAACAATATTCTTCTAAAGTAATTTTATCATCACCGCAAATATTGTACGCTTTATTTGTAGGGCCTAGAGCAACTAATGCAACAATTGCATTTGCGACATCACCTGAGTAGACATGTTTAAATAAAACTTCTGCAGGAATATCAAATGGTTTTTGTTTGTCTATTTTTTCTATAAAATACGATATCCGTTTTGTGCTGTCTTCTGGACCTTCAACAACCGTTGGTCGATAGATCGTATAAGGGACATCACGATAACTTACTAATGTAGACTCTGCTTCACGTTTATTATTAGCGTATTCTCTTTGTCCGGTGATTGGTTCGAACACAGCTTCTTCTTCAGACCATTCATGAGGTAAAAATCTTGGGTAAACTGCACCCGACGAGCAAAGTAAATAATGTTCTATCTTTCCTCTAAAAATATCTAAAACGTTTCTCACGTCTGAGGCTGTTCGAGCAATATTATCAACTACAATATCAAAGTGTTGCCCTTTTAATGTTGCTTTAAGAGCTTGTCTGTCGGATCTATCGCAACAAATAAATTTAACATGCTTTTTAAACTCTTCCGGACAAATATTACCTCTTGTCAGCACGGTAATATGATAATCTCCAGAAATAATGAGTTTATTTAGCGCTTGCTTTCCAAAAAATGCAGTCCCACCAATAAATAATAACTGTTTCATACAAAAGGCCTGTATTTAATTTCATACAAAATTTTAATTTCGCCTAAACTGTCAATTCCTAAACCTACTTTATGTGCGAAACCCCTATTTTACGCCAGTAGCCATTTAACTATTATTAAGCTGTTCTTTAGTCATTCCCTCTGAAAAAGCAATATGTCGGTTTATTAGACAAGCCTAGTGGACTTCCCATCACCCTCTTTAAAAATAGGAATTGTACAAATAAATTTCAAAACACTTTCTCCCGTATTTTTCACCTGGTGTTTTTGCTTTTGTGGAATATAAACTGCATCACCAGGTTCTACTATATGCTCAACTTTATGATGATCAACCACCACTCCCTTTCCCTCTAAAAAATAATATTCATGCTCTTCTTCGTGCGCATGATAAGAAGTATGACCACCAGACTCAATCTCGGATAATCTTAAAGCATAATTTGGACAGCCATCTTCTTTAATTAACAAATAACGATTGTACGCTCCAGCAAAACCATCTGCTGTAATAGCTTGCTTCACAACGTCGTTGGATTTTTTTAACAACATAATACAAACCTTCTTTTAATCTTTCAGTAAATCCAAAATAGGCTGATAAGCTTCACCTCCATACAATACGCCTCCAACCGGAATTTTATGACCTATCCCCTCAGAAATTTTAGCAACTCCCATAGGGCCAAACCCACCACATAATTCAATGAGCTGCACACCATTAGCCACCAACTTTTTAGCAACCTCAATAGCTTGATCCCAATCATTTGTAGCAATACCGACAGACGTCAAAACAAACAAATACCTCATCACATGATCACCGCTTGACGGCTATATGTCTTTGGGTATTGCTTTTTTGCTGTTTTTGATTAGACATGTCGACAGCATGATTATTTGTTGGCTTAAAAAATTGCGTAAAGGTGTTGTTATTTTCTTTCTTGTGCCTTATCAACAAGCCCTCTTTTTCATAGTCGACCAACAGCGATTGCTCTCTCTCTTTGCTTTTGCTTGTTTCTAGCTTTGTTTTTTTCGCATCACAATTCGTGGCTTTCTCGGTCCAAACCCAAGTTCTTCCTTCCGAATCAGTCATAGCGAACCCACAACAGCCTTTAACGGTTATCGACCCTTTTTGCCTTTTATTCTGCAACTGTGCACACACCTCATCACATAGCGCTTGCGCAAAAGGCTTTTCTTTTCCGTTGATCGCAGCTGAATAACAAAAAAGCAAAGAGATTTTCTCAACATGACGCAGCCTCTCTAAATAGGGGGCCAAAAATGCTGCTAACTCCTTCACCGTATGGTTGGCACAGACTCGTTGATTTCCATGCGCCAAAATATGAACTTTCGTTTCCGCTTTTCCCCTGGACGATTGCACAAATTGCTCTAATTTCTTTTCGTCATTTGGCAATAAAAAAACAGGAACATCCGCGCTTTCTTTTGCCCCCTCCCGCTTATTATTCTTAATTTTTTGTTCTAGCCTTTTCTTTAGCAATAAAGCATCTCCTCTTAAAGAAGTGTCCTCTTGATTATTCCCCAAGAAAACTAAAATCATCATTTACATTTCCTATCTGCTCACGGCATTAAAGTTTAAAAATCATGGCGTAATAGCGTTTTTAACCGCCCATAGAAATACTAGATCTTGCCTTGCATAAAATATCTTGATCTTCAGTAAGCTCTCTCACTCCCCTTGTCTTATCAAAAAAACCAAAAACCCTCTTACTACAAAATACTTTTGTAATCCCCCAAAGAATTTTTCTAAAAAGCCACTTAAAGCTTTTATCTCTATGCATATTCATAGAATGATCATCTATTGCCTCCTTTGCTACCTGTGTAAACGCATCTATTCTATTAGAAATAGGGCCCGCACCATTTAAGGCCTTCTGTGCGCGATTAATAAAATCTACTTTTTTCCCTATTAAGTTTATTTCTTTGGTTTCTTCGCCAATGTCTTTCTTTCGATCCTTTTTTGCTTTCTTTTGACACTCTAGATCAATTGTTCGTTTTAATAACCCATTTTTATAGAGGTCCAAGCGACTATTGACTTCGGCTAATGTCCTAATTTCCGTTGGAGACAAAGGCGCAAATGGTGGTGGCGACGCAGGTACAACGGGTGATGCCAGCGGTGATGGTGCAGGTGGCGGCGAGGCAGGGGTGACAACAGGAGGTGGTGGGGTGAGTGGTATCGGGACGGGCGGTGGTGATGGAGGCGGCGGGGGTGGCGATGATGGTTGCTGGATGGTTGCATCAGGCATAGGTGGAGCAGGCGGCGAGATGGGGGGTGGCGGTGGGGTTGGTAATGGCGGGGGTGAAGATGAGGCTGCATCGGGCGCTGCGTGGGCAGGTAGCGCCGAGATAGGGGCAGCTGATGGCGCAGCGCCCGGCGCTGGACCCGAGTAAGATTGGATAACGCCTCCAAACGCCCAATGCCCAGGATAATGGATTAACAGCACTTTTGCCCTTGGGGGTTTATAGGCTAATAACACTTTGTCATAAAGCTCAGAACGAACAGGCCCCGTCCGTTCTGCGATGGCAGCGACGTCAATATGATCAGGCTGGTCTGTCACAAATTTATATTGATTATAAGACACAACCCCTAAAATACCCCTATCTTTCAAAGAAAGTAGGATTTTCAAAGTACGAGGATCTGCTGAGCTGCTAATTAAATGATTTTTGAGATCAGCCTGTAGCTCCCCATATATCCATGCGTTAACCCCCTCTATATCCTGTATTACACCTAAACGTTGCCTTAGCTCGCTCCAATCCTGCATCTTAATATAATAACGTCCATTTTCCGCTGAAATAATATTTCTTACCGTTAATGCTTTTATATCCTCAGAAGTTAGTCCGCTAACTTCTCCATAATTAGCGCCATAATTATATGTCGCTCTTTGGTCCTGAGCCCGTCGATCTTCAACATCAATATTTATGCCGAATAATTTTCCTAAAATATCCAACTCGATCTCACTTCCCCAACGCGCTTCGTGCGGGTCTCTCTCTTGCTGCAACAATAAGCGCTCATTAGCACTACATACTCTACTACAGCGAACTTCCGCCGGAAGCATTAATCCACCTTTGTATAAAGCAAACCCTGAACGATCGCCTCCCAATAACCAAAAATCCCTCACCAGCTTTCTTAGCCACTTCGTTTGCTCTAAAGGATTCTGTTGCAAACACAAAGCTGGAACAGCTTCTGCAAAGATTCGAATATGTTTATGACAAAGAAAATGAGTATCATCTCTATAAGCTGGATCATGACATTGAATATAAGTTTCTATCGCCGATAGAAGCGGCTCTATAAATATACCGCCATCCTTCATTGCAACAACCGCTTGCTCACGTAATGCTGCACTGGTGATTGGACCCTCGCCTGTGTATCCCGCTTGTTGTAATGCCGCACTAAAAGCATCGAATAAACAGTTACCACTATCTATCTGAACTGGTCTATCTTGCATTTTCTTACACCCCTACCCATCTTTTTAGCTTACTTATAAGTATAATTCATGACAAATAGGGTTGCCATTATTTAAAATCGATTTAGCAAGCTATTTAAACTTGAAAGTCCAGAGCGTTCTAGGTCTTTCAAGACACTTGTTATTATGCGATTATCGCCGACAATAAGGATACCCTTTGAAAAACATGAGGCGCACCACCACTCAAAATAAAAACTGGTTTATCCTGATCGATTTGTTTAAATAATTGGAGCACCGCTATGTCAAAAGAAACGATCCAACAAATCATAAAAACATTACAGCTTCGACAGCATCCTGAAGGAGGTTACTATAAAGAAATTTATCGCTCTCCAGATACCATCATTCCTCCAAAACGATTTGAAAGTGATACCCGTTGTTGCGCAACAGGTATCTACTATTTTCTTGGGGCGGGAAATTTCAGCATGTTTCATAAAATCAATTCCGATGAAACGTGGCTCTATCATCATGGGGGAACGCTATCCATTCACGTGTTGCCCTCTAAAGGAGAATTGATTACCAAAAAACTTGGAAACCCCATGACCCATCAAGATGCCGCTTTCCAGGTGACTATTCCCGCAGGACTATGGTTTGCGGCGGAAGTAAACGAACCCGACTCACACGTCCTCTCGAGCTGTTATGTTTCTCCCGGATTTGAATTTTGTGATTTCGAATTAGCAAAGAGAGACGTTTTGATTCAGGAATATCCAAGATATCAATCAATCATTACACGACTTACAAGATTACCTTAAAGAAGAAACAGCATATTGCTCGCGATGGTAAAGTCAAAGGCCCCGGCGGTGTCCCGCGAGAGAATTTTGCTTGATAAAACTGGCGCGCCCGGACGGATTCGAACCGCCGACCACCTGATTCGTAGTCAGGTACTCTATCCATCTGAGCTACGGGCGCATTTAAACTATTTACTTTTTAAGGCCATCCATGGCCAGATCTCTCCAGCCTGACGTCCTGTCAGTCGCTCGACGGGAAAAAGCTTCGCTTTTCCTTTTTCCGTCTCGCCCATCTGAGTTACGGGCGCATAAGATCTTGGCGGAGAAGGAGGGATTTGAACCCTCGATGGAGTTTTTGACCCCATACTCCCTTAGCAGGGGAGCGCCTTCAGCCACTCGGCCACCTCTCCAAAAGTAGTGCGCAGTATAACGTGTGAATTTTGAAAGATAAAGCGAAAAGATTAGGTCCATTTTCAGAACGGGTTTTTGTCCACAAGCCCTGATTCCTGGCACCCTATTTTCAATAAACTAAAAAACGGTATTTTATTTTTTAAGATAGAAACAACACGATCATCATTTCGTATAACGATCGATTGCGGAGACATCCCTTATAACCACAAAAGACCTTCAATCCTATCAGCTCCAAAATTTATCAAAAAACTTTAGCAGTATTTATCCAACCTCTTTAGAATACCCCTCTATTGATATCAACATGAAATAAAAATATGAATGATGCTTTCGTTCGTCAGGTTCAACAAGTTTTTTCAGCACAAAGCCCGCTCAGCAAAGTAATTCCGGGCTTTCAATCTCGCATAGAACAGCAGCAAATGGCTGAACAAATTGCCTTGGCCATTTCAAATCAAGAACAAATCATCATCGAAGCCGGCACAGGAACCGGAAAAACATTCGCCTATCTCATCCCGCTTTTATTGTCACATCGAAAAGCGATTATCTCGACAGGCACTAAAAATTTACAAGAGCAGTTATTTCTTCGCGATTTGCCTCTGGTTGCCAAAGCGCTCTCGACGACTTGTAAAATCGCCTTATTAAAAGGTCGGGCGAATTATTTATGCTGGCGTCGGCTCAATCGTTGCCAGCAAGAAGGCTTATTTCTCTCCAAAGAAACCGCGCAAGAATTAACGCTTGTCGCCGCCTGGAGTAAGACGACAAAAACAGGCGAAACGAGTGATTTATCGCATCTTCCTGAGGAAGCCTCTGTTTGGTCACATGTCACGAGCAATAGTGATGCCTGTCTTGGCGCGAATTGCGATCATTATGACAGATGCTTTTTAGCTAAAGCGAGGCAAAAGGCACAGGCCGCGGATATTTTAGTCGTTAATCATCATTTATTGATGGCCGACTTGGTTTTAAAAGATCAAGGCTTTGGCGAATTATTACCGAACGTTGGCGCTGTTATTTTTGATGAAGCGCATCAACTACCCGAAACGGCGGCTAACTTTTTTGGCGAAACCTTATCAGCCAAACAAATTACCGAATTAGCACGCGATATCAAACGCGAATACATGGTCAGCGCGCGTGATATGAAATCCTTAAGCACACTCGCGGATTCGCTTGAAAAGTCCGCCTTAGATTTTCGACTGGCTTTTGGCACGGAACAAACTCTGCGCGGCACTTGGGAAGACATTCGAAGTAGCGAAAAAATTCAAAAGGCCTTAGCGCAACTCTCTTTTACTTTTAATCAAGCAAGAAGTTGGCTTGAAATCGCTCGAACCCGTAGCGCAGAACTGGAAAATTGTCATCGTCGTGCGAACACCCTTGCCGATAAACTCAAAACTTTAACCGAAAAAAATGAAGCGCAAGATGTCATTCAATGGTTTGAAACCTTTAAACGACACTTCACATTAAATGCAACGCCATTAAACATCGCGCAGCATTTTATGAAGTACATGAGTCATTACAATTGTCCCTGGGTATTTACATCGGCCACGATCGCGACCCATCAAAACGATTTTCAATATTTTTCTAAACAAATGGGATTAACAGCCGCTAAATCATTAAAACTTGCCAGCCCGTTCAATTTTCAAAAGCAAGCATTGTTATATTTGCCAAAAAATATGCCTGACCCAACCGCTCGGGAATACACAAGAATCATCACCGAAACCATGATTCCTATTTTGCAGTATAGCCGAGGTCGAGCGTTTTTTTTATTTACCAGTTTTCGAGCGCTTTATGAAGCAGAACAAATCTTAAAATCAGCCATCCAGTATCCTCTGCTTGTTCAAGGCGAACAACCAAAAACGAAATTGTTGGAACAATTTCGCGCCTTAGGAAATGCTGTTTTATTAGGGACCAGTAGTTTTTGGGAAGGCGTCGATATTCGGGGCGAAGCGTTATCATGCGTGATCATCGACAAGCTGCCGTTCGCTTCTCCGGGTGATCCGATCATGAAAGCCCGGCTTAACCACATCCGTCAACGCGGAGGAGAACCTTTTTATGAGTATCAATTACCTCAGGCCGTCATCAGCTTAAAACAAGGATTGGGCCGCCTCATTCGAGATCAAAACGATACGGGCGTTTTAGTGATTTGTGATCCGCGATTGCAAACACGCTCTTATGGAAAAGTATTTTTAAGCAGTTTGCCAAAAATGCGATGCACACAATATCCAGAAGACATTAAAAAATTCTTTACTCCCATATCGTAATTTTATGACTATAAAAATCCTTGCCCTCGACACGTCAACCTCCCTGTGTTCAGCGGCGCTTTTGATTAACCATGAGATCATTGAACGCAGTCAATTAGCACCTCAACAGCAAACCCATTATATTTTACCTATGATTGATGAGTTGCTCGCGGAATCGGGTATTCACTTGACAGATATTTCATGCCTGGCTTTTGGCGCTGGCCCCGGCGCGTTCACCGGACTTCGTATTGCAGCAGCCGTTACACAAGGTATTGCTTTTGCAAAAAATATACCGGTAACACCCGTCTCTACATTAGCAGCTTTGGCACAACAAGCGTTTCGACGTTATCAATCAACCCATATAATGCCGATGCTCGATGCGCGTATGAAACAAGTTTATTGGGGATGTTATCAGGTTTCTCCGGAAAAAATCGTTGAAGCAATGGGACACGATCAATTAAGCTATCCAGAACAGATCAATCCGACCACGCTTGCCTCGACTCAATGGTTTGGGATCGGTAATGGCTGGCCACTGTACCAAGCAGTCAGCTCGCACAACCCCTTGTTGCATCTATCGCAAATCGATTCAGAAGCTTATCCATTAGCCTCCGACATTGCGCTATTAGGCGCTCATTATTTTCAACAAGGGAAAATATACCCTGCCGAAGAAGCCATTCCCGTTTATTTACGCAATCCTGTGTAACCTGATTTCGGGATAACGGAAGACAAGCAAGCGATTAAATACCCCCTTGATGGGTTAAAAAAATGATTCCTCACACATTTCTTGTAAGCCATTCTTGTATTTTTTTAAAAAACGGGGCATTCCCAAGCGAAATCCCAAAAGATTGCTACACTTTCTCTTAGCTGAGATAAGGATACAAGAAAATGAGACGAAAGCAGCAAAACACTGAAGATCGTATAATCGAGCAACCAGTGAACGCTCATAAAACACTTATCGCACAAGCTTAAAAGAATACAGTTATTGGTTAGACACATCATAGTGAGGCATTGCAACATGGATACGAAAACTTACGAATCAAAATTTATTAACGTCTACGGTTCGAAGATGCATTATCTGGAACAAGGCAAAGGAGACCCCATTCTTTTTTTACATGGCATTCCAACATCCAGTTATCTCTGGCGCAATATTTTACCGAATATTCCCCATGGACGTTGCGTTGCTCCCGATTTGATCGGCATGGGGAAATCAGATAAACCCAACCTGCTTTACCGCGTCTTTGATCATATCCGTTACATCGAGGGATTTATTGACGCGCTCCAGTTGAAAAATATAACCCTAGTTTTGCACGGCTGGGGATCTGTAATTGGACTCGATTATGCAATGCGTCATGAAAACAAGGTGAAAAGTTTGATTTTTTACGAATCGCATTTACGCCCTATTTCAAAATGGGAAATGTTAACATTACCATTACAAGAGTTAGCCACCACGTTTCACTCTTTGGATCAAACAACGGATCTTATTTTAAATACCGATTATTTTATGGATAAAATTTTCCCAACAGGTCTATTAAAAAAATTAGCCCCTGAAGAAAAAGCACATTATGCCGAACCGTTTCAAAATGCTCAGAGTCGGCAAGTACTTTTGCAATATTTGAAAGATTTCCCAATCGGCACCAAGCAAACCGATGTTAGCGAATTAATGGCTAATTATTCTTCTCGATTATTACATTCAACGATACCAAAACTCATGCTCTATACAATCCCGGGATTTAATACCACAGTCGATACGTTAATGTGGGCGAAAGATAATCTTAAAAATATTTCCTTAGTCGATATTGGGGAAGATTTACACTACGCTCAAGAAACCAATCCAGAAACCATTAGCGAAGAAATAACGCATTTTCTGAAGAAAATAAACCAGGGTGCAGTAACCGCTTAAGTCAATATTTTTGTGATTTCGATAGATTCCATGGTTATCCCCGTAAAACTTTGATTGAATCGCAAAAAAAACTTGCTTTTAAATAAAATATCGCTATAAATGTACCTCGCGAGTGAGGTGGATTCACCTCGCTTTATGTTTTTAATACATTTAAGAGGAATTTATATGAGAAAGTTACTTGCAGCTGCCTTGATTTCAGCAGCAGTCGTATTAGCCGGTTGCGCGAGCACGAAAGCCGCTGATCAAACAGCAGCCCCTGCGAAAAAACCTTGTGCGACCAAAACAGCTAAAAAAGCACATCACGACGGCAAATACACGAAGTAAGCCAATTTCGTAGGATGAATAATTTTATTCATCCTACGACTTTATCATCCCTTTTCTTTCTCTCTTCAGATTCGTATTAAATTAGCTTAAAAAACATGATCCGAAAAAGATCTTGTTCATCAAATCGACCGTCACGTAATTCACATAAAAAACCTTGTGATAATAATTGCGCGCAAAAAACTAATCCGGCCCCAAAAAAAGCCTATTTAATTACTCAACCACCCGTACAAAACATGACTGCCGCTAATGTCTCTCAAAAAATTGTGCGCGCTACCCAATTTATCGGTCCAGCCTTAGCCTTACTCAATTTAACGTTAACCGATTATGAACGTTACTTAACCGCTGTAACGGATTATGTTGAGCAACACTTTAAACCCCTGATGGCACCTCACCAATTCGCAGCATTACAACAAGCTATCGCCCGTTTTCATCGGGGGAAAAAGCAACCCATACCGAATACCCCTTTAGCCGCTCTTTTGCTTCACTACCAAACACTGAATCAATCGGTGAAAAAATTAAATCATTTTTTTAGAAAAACAACACCCTTCATAAAAACGTATGAAGACGTTCAAGAAAAACCGGAATTACTGACCGCCGATATAGCGTTTGCTTATACCCGAGCAAAACAATATCAGACATTCTATCGTGTGTTTGCCGAGACACTCCTCAATATTCAAACACAGTCACTCATGAAACTATTTCCCTGGCCGAAAGTGATTGGAAAAGCATCTTCATAACGCGAATTCGCATTTATAATTTAAAACACTAGAAATCCACCCGCAGAGTTGTCTATACTTCTGCGCTATATGACAATTACAAATGCGTAGGAGTTTCTCACTTGAACCATTTTTTAAAATTCGTCCGAACTTTGCTGATTGGATTAAGCTTATTGAGCTTCATTCCCTCAATAGTCATGGCGCAAAATAATACAACAACCGATACCTCAACAACAAATCAATCGATCAAAAACCTGAAAAAACAGTTCAAAACTTTACAACAGGAAAATCAGACACTGCAAAATAATTTGACCGAATTACAAGCGCAAGATCAGCAATTACAATCCGCACAACAAAATGTATTAACGGCCAATCAAAACCTCTTAAATACCAACAATCAATTAACACAACAAATCACTCAACTACAACAGCAACTACTTGCGAGCAACCAAATAGCTTCAACGTTAAACAACACCTTGACGGCCATCAAACAAGCAAAGCCTCCCCAACTGACCTTCAGTCAATTCATTCAACGCTTCAATAGCGATAACCGAAATCAAACAGAAAGCTTGCAACCATTCACACACATTGATTTACTGATTCGTGGCGGCATTCCCTTCTTAGCGCTTATCCTCATGTTATTTATTGCATTACCGATCGCTGATATTATTCAATCATATCAAAAAAACAAACCCGTCGTTTCACCGCAACCCGACACAAAAATTCAACCAGCTCCCATCGACGTCAATGTTCAACGCTATACCTCTTTTGCGGGAGAAGACGTGATCGCTTCTAAATTAGATCTTGCGCACGCTTACATCAATATGGGCCATACGGCCAATGCGCAGGTTTTGATTAAAGAAATTCTCGAAGAAGGTAGCGAACAACAGCGTGTCGATGCCCGTAAATTATTAGCTCAAATAGAGTCATAACGTATTTATGTCCCGCATTGCACTCGGCATTGAGTATGATGGTTCGCGTTATCACGGCTGGCAAACACAAAATAAAAAATTAACCTTACAAGACACCCTCGAAGCAGCGCTCTCTCAGATTGCCGATGAACCCATTCAAACAATTTGTGCGGGACGCACCGATGCGGGAGTCCATGCGATTGAGCAGATCGTTCATTTTGATACGTCAAAAAATCGAGCACACACGGCATGGATATTTGGCGCGAACACTTTACTTCCTGAAGACATCTCGATCAAATGGGCGACTGAAGTTGCCGATGATTTTAATGCGAGACGCTCGGCTTTAAATCGACATTATCGATACATTATTTACAATCATACGGTTCCCTCGGCGCTCTTTAGATCGCATGCGCTATGGCATCCATATCTGCTAGATGATACACGGATCGAGCAAGCACTACCCTATTTTCTCGGCGAACAAGATTTTTCTTCCTTGCGCGATGCAGACTGCCAATCGAAATCTCCTATCCGACGCATTGACCATCTCAGCATCAAACGTCATCAAAAATTTTTAGTCGTCGATATCATTGCGAACGCTTTTTTGCATCACATGGTACGAAATATCATCGGTGTTTTATTGATCGTCGGCAAACGTAAAAAACCACCTGAGTGGATTGCTGATATGCTAGCGGCAAGAACGCGAACAGCGGCTGGCATCACTGCGGCGGCTTGTGGCCTTTATTTTATGCACGTCACATATCCAGAGCGATTTTCACTCCCGCAATCAACAACAGAAAAGATATCGATGTTGCCAGTCGGGATATAGCTGTCGCTTTATTTAGAAAAAATGCTCAAAACACGAATTCGGGAAAAAAACCTCAATCTTCATCTCACTTCGCGTACGGATTTTTACTCGTCTTGAATTCAAAGCGAATCGGGGTGCCGACGATATTGAGTTTTTCTCGGAAAAAATTTTCGAGGTAACGTTTATATGAACCCGGTAATGATTCTAATTGATTACCATGAATCACGATGAGTGGCGGTTTGTGCCCGCCGGGATGCGCGTAACGTAATTTAATACGACGGCCTTTCACGAGCGGCGGTTGATGTTCTTTCACCGCGCGTTCGAGTAGCCGCGTCAATTCAGGGGTCGACAAATCACGTGTCGCTGAAAAATAAGCTTTATTGATTGATTCAAATAAATTACCGACACCTGTGCCATGCAAAGCAGAAATCACATGCCATTTCGCATATTCAATAAAAACCAATCGACGTTCCAATTCTTTTTTCACATACGATTTGGCTTCATCTTCCAATCCATCCCATTTGTTAATCGCTATCACGAGCGATTTCCCTGATTCTAAAATATGCCCTAAAATTTTCAAATCTTGATCGGCTATGTTTTCTTTTGCATCGATCATAAATAAAACAACATGGCATTCTTCGATCGCTTGTAACGTTTTAACAATAGAAAATTTTTCGACCAAATCCGTAATACGACTGCGTCTTCGAATTCCTGCCGTATCAATTAATGTATATTGTCTGTGGCGTCGTTCAAAAGGAATATAAATACTGTCGCGCGTCGTACCAGGCTCATCAAAAACCATCACGCGCTCTTCACCCAAAATACGATTAACCAGCGTAGACTTTCCGACATTGGGTCGGCCCACAATCGCTAATTTAATCCCGGCATCTACCTCATCTTGCTGTTCCTCGATTGGCTCGACAGGGAAATGTTTAGCGATGGCTTCTTGCAAATTCGTAATACCCCGACGATGTGCCGCGGCAATCTGAACGGGTTCACCAAAACCTAATTTGAAAAAATCCGTCGTATGCACTTCAACATCGATACCATCAATTTTATTGAGCACAAATAAAATAGGTTTGCTATACAAACGTAATTCTCGCGCGATTTCTTCGTCTTGTGGCGTCAACCCTTCGCGCGCATCAACCAAAAATAACAAGAGATTCGCTTCTTTTAGTGCGACTTTGACTTGCTGAGCCGCCATCAAGTTAATTTCTTCTTTGGAATCGGTCAAACCACCAGTATCCACTAAAATAAAAGGGCGGCCATCTTGTTCGCAGTGACCATACTGGCGATCGCGCGTCAGTCCAGGTCGATCACCAACCAGCGCTTGGCGAGATTTTGTCAGGCAATTAAATAAAGTCGACTTGCCGACGTTTGGGCGACCTACAATCGTTACAACTGGAATCATATCATCTCACGAAAAGCGTATAGCTTCCCATCGCGGGTGTAGACTAAAACAAGATGATTGGCAATCACAGGAGGCACTGTAGCGCCAGCATCACTGACCTGAACTCTTGCTGCAAATTGACCTTCCGATTTTGTCATCCAGTGCACATAGCCATAACCATCCGCAACGACAACATAACCATCCGATAAAGCAGGTCCGCTAATCATGCGACCTTGCAAATGATCTTGTCGCCATAAAACAGCGCCGACATCCTGATCAAATCCCCAGACATAGCTTTTCGCATCGGAAACATACAAGTTTTTCGCATCAGCAGCGATACCAGAATAAGTTGAAATTTCGTGACGCCAAATCAAGCGGCCCGATTGTAAACCAATCGCTGCAATATTCCCTTGATAAGTCCCTACATAAACAACACTGCCCACAATCACGGGCGTTGCATCAACATCGATCATACGCTCAATATCGGTCATGCCTTTGGACTCAGACACATCCACGGACCATAATAATTGTCCGGTTTGCAGATTGAGACCGATCGTTTTACCATTAGAAAATCCAGCCACCACGACATTACCCGAAACTGCTGGCTGACTTTCAGCATGCAAACTTAATGCGGGCACATCTTGTGTAAATCGCCATAATTGTCGCCCATCTGTTTCAGAAAGCGCGTCTAAAATACCGTCCATTGATTTTACCAGCACCATCCCTTTTGCTATCACCGGCGCCGCTAAAATTTGACTGCCAACAGGGGCAACCCACAATCGAGCACCTGTCGCCTGATCAAAAGCAATGACCGTTCCATTTTCGCTACCCACCAGCAATTTCCCATCAGCCGCCGTTACACCACTGGTTAAATTCGTATGCGCATTGGCTTGCCAGATCGTTTTCCCTGTTTGTGCTTCTAACGCAACCACATCACCATCATAATTATCAGCAAAAACCGTATTACCTGAAATAGCCGGCGTCATGCGCAAATAATATTTACGGGAACCTTTCCCAATATTGGTCGACCACAACGGTTCGACCCGCAAGGTGGGTTTAAATTCTGTTAACGGTGCTGGTGGCAATGTATTATCTTTGCCCGCACAACCGCTCAACAGCACCAAGGCGAAGCCCGCCAAAGCAAATAATGCCGTTACTTTTTTCATATCAACAACCTCTTTTAATTTTTCTGATTATCTTCTACCGGTAAATCGGCCAATTTCATTTCCACTAAAGGCCGGTTTAATGCCGTATCGGGCAAGGCTGCTAAGGCTCGATTATAAGCGGTTTGCGCTTGTAAAATAGAACCTAATTGCACGTATGCATCGCCTTTTGTCTCATCGACGAGCGGCATGAAAGCTGCATCATCGATTGACTCTAAAATATTTAACGCTTGATTCGGTTTTTTTTGATCCAAATAAACTCTGGCTAAGCGAATGCGGGCCGTTTGACGAAAAGCATTGCCTTGGCCATGCGCTGATGCCCACCGCAGCATACGAATCGCCATCACTGTATTGCCCCGATCAACGGCTATTTTGGCCGTCGTAAGCGCGGCAATCGTGCTATAGGGCGTATCACGAAAATGGGATCGTAAAATTTTCGCCTGATTATCCGCCTCATCATATTGATGATTGATCAAACTAATCATCATGTGTTCATAAATCATTGAGGCTTGTTGTCGTTGCTCGACACGATACGTTTGGTAAAAACGCCAGCCAAAAACAATCATGACAGCAAGCGCAACGCCTGTTAAAACAGCTAAGCCATACTCTTTCCAGAGTCGCTTTAACAGCTCGACCTGCTGTTCTTCGGTTAAATACTGATCCAAGGTTTTCTCCTCTCGGATGAAAGAGTCATTTGAGTGCGGCGATTATAAAGAAATACTCGCCGAAGCGCAAAAGAGAAATAGGCTCATATCGTATATTAAACCTGTCCGCGCTCAGGGTAAAAAACATCGACTGAGCGACAAAAAAATCCAGTCATCACTTCATTTGACATATAAAGCTCCATCTACACTTGGCTGTCCCTAGGATTAAGACGTCGTCCACTATGATGAGAGACTCGTTGTTCTGTTGCCTGTTGTTCTGTTGCCTCTGGGAGGAGATGCCCGCAACATTTGAAAAATGCGCAGGGCATACCTGATGGAGATGGGGTTTCTTCTTGATGTGCTCTCCTAGGTTCGCGAAGATCCCTTAATTCCTTGTGTCTTTGATCTTTCTTTTTGGCATGACAAGGGGGGCAGCAGCAGTAAATAGACGCCGCTGTTACTAAGCTGCAACAGACTATGCTCGCTAATGTTGCTGCTGTTAAAGCAACTGTCGCCCCTAAAATAGTTATCGCCACAATAGGCGTTGGCGCAGGCTCATTATAAATCTTCTTAATGTCATCGTCCTTTAAAATACCCCTATAAACTCGCACATCACTCATACCTCCGGATTGCTGACTCACGATCGTACAATTTTGAGCATTGATCTTCATCTGCCCGACAAGCGCTACTCCGCCACAACTACCTTCTTGCTTTTCCGCGGTCACACTGCTTCTATTTAAAGATTTTTTGTCACATAGATTTCCATCTAAATACACTCGACCTTCTTGGCTTTCAGCAAGATCAGCCGTCACTGCTACATGATGCCAACCGCCTGCGTCAATATTACGCTTACATATCAATTGATTTCCAAGATAAAAACCTTTCTCATCGCAAGCAATTTCCCACACACTTTTTTTTGCTGCGTCCGAAGGTAAAGCTGAAGACAAATAAAATTTCTCTGGAGATTCTTTCCGAACCCAGGCAGTAACAGTCAGCTGCCCTTGCTCACTAATCTTTTTTAGATCAATATTTGGATCAATGCGAAATGCTTGCCCAGGAGTCAGCGCCACAGCATTTCTAGACTCAAGCCACCCCCAAAGATTTAGCCAGCTCGGTCGATAAAAATGATCTGTCGTATGGAAAATAGGCGCCATCGAACTAGCATCATATCCATGACCACTCGTATCCTCCAGGCTCTCCTCAGGAAAAGGAAATACCCCCCAACCATCTTTCGGCTTACAAGGGTAATTCAGCACTAACTCGCTTGATTGGGCTGACGCAGCCTTCGTCATCCGAGTTTCTTTAAAGGTTTGCTCAAGCGGGTATCGCACATATCGCTTTCGTATTTCCTCTATGGCCTCTGCCTCGGTTGAAAAAGTTTGACGGGCTTTGTACAACTTCTCAACGTGACGCCACCATGAAGAGGGATCATCTGAGAAAAACACCCGTATCCCTGTTGAATCTTTTTCTACACAGCCGCCCTGCTTCAGCTGGTCAAAAATTTGTTTCGCTACTTTTAACTCATCAATACTTCTCTCTCGTAAAAAAACTGCATACTGAGTTGGATCGATCGGTATTTCGAAGCCTTGTCCGGCTTGTGGTTGAAAGGGTAAAGTGGCCCGCGATAAACCACCACTAACAGCTGATTGCCTGACCAAAGATAAAGCAGTATTAGCCAAAAGAGCTAACATAAACACACCTCTACTTTTATTATTATTATTTTTGCGTGCGAGATACTCGAACCGTGTCCAGTATTAGAAAGGACTATTTTCTACAAAAAAATAGCCAAACCCAAGCACATATCTATCGAGAACCCTCTAAAAATTTTTGCACATATTGCGTTAAGGATTGCAGTGAAATAATTTCCTGCGTTTTGTCCTCTCGTAAAAGTTTAGCAGCAATTTGGCCTTTCGCCAGTTCTTCTTCTCCCAAAATCAAAGCCAAGGCTGCGCCGCTTTTATCCGCTTTTTTGAATTGGTTTTTAAAAGTCCCGCCGCCCATATTCAACACGAGGCGCAAAGCCGGCAATTCATCTTTCAACGTTTCCGCTAAAGCAAAGGCGTGTTTTTCAGCCGCCTCTCCCTGATAAATTAAATACACGTGTGGTGCGAGGGCTTGAATCGGAAAAGCCTGCACGGCTTCCATTAAAGCTAATAATCGCTCAAATCCTAAGGCAAAACCAATCGCTGGCGTCGCTTGTCCGCCCAATTGTTCGACGAGCGAGTCGAATCGCCCGCCCGCACAAAGCGTGCCTTGTGCGCCTAAACGATCCGTCGTCCACTCAAAAACCGTTTTGGTATAATAATCTAACCCTCGCACGAGGCAGGGATCGATTTCATAGCGCACTCCTGCTGCGTCGAGCAAACCACGCAATTGATCAAAATGCGCCTGCGAATCAGGATCGAGCCTATCAATCAACCTCGGCGCATTTTTAATCAAATCCTGCATGGCAGGGTTTTTACTGTCTAAAATCCGCATTGGATTCCGATGTAATCGCCTTTGGCTGTCTTCATCTAACTCACGTTCATGGGCGGAAAAATAAGATAATAACTCTTTATGATAAAGCCCGCGTGTTTCTGCCGTACCCAATGAATTTAAACGCAAAGTAAGATGATCGGCGATAGAGAGTCGTTTCCACAAACGCGCGGACATTAAAATTAGCTCCGCATCAATATCGGGACCTTTCAATCCAAAAACTTCCGCGCCAAATTGATAAAATTGACGATAACGCCCTTTTTGCGGACGTTCATGTCGAAACATCGGGCCTTTATACCAAAGTCGTTGAACCTGATTATAGAAAAGGCCATGCTCAATCCCGGCGCGTACGCAACAGGCCGTGCCTTCGGGACGGAGCGTTAAGCTGTCTCCATTGCGATCATCAAACGTGTACATTTCTTTTTCGACAATGTCCGTGACCTCACCAATCGTTCGTTTAAAAAGCGACGTATATTCTAGAATGGGGAATCGAATTTCCTGATAGCCGTATTGATCGGCAACTTCTTTTAAAATTTGCTCGATCCATTGCCAAGCGAAAGATTCGTTCGGCAGAATATCATTCATTCCCCGAATGGCTTGTATCATTTTTTCCACGATTTTCTCCTGTTGATACGGATGGCAAACTGGCTGTTTTTTGAGCCGTCGTTGTATTGGTAGATTCTGTTGCAGTTGTCGTTTCAATTGAAATCGGTGTGTTGCTGTTAACAGCAGTCGGTGCTATTAAAGTAGACATAGTCGGCTGGCTGATGGCTTTATCGCTTTGATGATGAATGTATCCCCAAATACCGACTAATAAAACTAACAAAATAATCATTAAGTAAGTTACTAACCGAACCGGTTTATCGCGAGATGAAATCTGATGCAAATTAAATTTTACTGCCGCGTCGATTTTCGTCGATTCTTTTAATCCCAGCTGAAGAAAAGCTCGGCTGATTTCCTCTTGCGGAATTTTAAGCCATTTCGCATAGGCGCGAATGTACCCGCGCAAAAAAGTGATATTATCAAAATGCGCATAATTATCTGCTTCGATCGCGCGAATCGCTGAAGGCGAAATACGTAAATGATCGGCCGCGTCTTCGATATTAATTTTCAGCGCTTCTCGAGCGGCCTGTAAACGCCGACCCAGACTTTCAGGCGCCGCGCGATCGCTATCGAGACTGATTTCAATTGTTTCGGCAATAATCAGTTGCGCTTCATCCTCATTGTTTGGGTTTGAAGTCATAGAAGATTCCTCTTTATCGAGCATTTCAATCCTACGTTCTTCGATTTGAGTATCGATCATTTCGACGTGACTCTCTTCATCGAATTTAAAACCATCTTGTTGCATATTCCGATCCTCGTTGTGAACGTTTACATTGCTTATCAAAGCATAATTATGAAGGATATTATCATGCACAAGCCAGAAAATCCAAAGGAGGTTTGGGAAAGGATCAAGGATTGCAGCGCTGGGGAACAAATGACTTCACGAGAATTTTGTCATTTTATTTTTTCAAAGATAATGCTGTGGCATCGCAAGTCACCAAATTACTGGCCGCCATTTGTTGATTCAGATAATGAACATCTTGAGCCGCTTCTGAAAGGTATTGCTTCGCCATGGTATAATCCCCCATTTGACAAAGAAAAACACCGTAATCATTTTTCACTCGGCTCGAATGAGGCGTCAATTGAAGCGCTTTTTGATAGTACATTTTTGCGTTGGTCGAATCGCCGATTGACTGCAAATAATAGCCCATCGCAAGTTGGACCTCGGGCAAGCGCGGATCTTGCGATAAAGCCAACAATAATTTTTCTTTAGCACGCATCGTTTCGCCCGCTTTTAAATAAGCGAGGCCTAATTGAGCATTCAGCGCTGCCGCTTCTTGAAAATTAGCGGGCGAATCATTGGATTGCGTCGAACACGCAGTAAAACAAATGCATAACAATAGTGATAAAAATAATTGAGACAAGAGGATCTCCTTTTGGGTTTTGTAATAAACCTGGGTTCGGGATAAGAAAGCAGGTTGTAATAAACTATGCGGCCCATTTAGAACAATACTTTTTTCAACCTCGTTTAAGAATTGAAAAAATAAATTGCTTCATCATGATTTTTAATAGTGTCATTCCTGCAAAAGCAGAAATCTGATTCTGAACCGTATTCGTGAAGCATCTCTCTGACGTATTCCCGCAATCCAGCAGGCATGCTGACGTAAGGCTACTTATTCGTCGAAACAGATCCCGCCAATTGACCACATGCGGCAGCAATATCACTGCCGCGTCTTCGACGTAATTGTGTTTGCAACCCAGCCTTGGTCAAAACCGCCCAAAATGCATCGACTGCCTCATCGGTAGACGGCTCATAATGAACGCCCGACACGGGATTAAATAAAAGCAAATTCACCTTGCTCGGAATACCCTGCAATAATTTAACCAATGCTTTTGCTTGGGCGGGTGAATCGTTAATGCCTTTTAACATCACATATTCGAATGTGACTTTACGTCGTTTATCCGTTTCAAAATAACGTCGGCAAGCAGCCATGAGTGCATGTAGCGGATATTGTCGATTGATCGGAATCAATTGATCACGTATTTCATCGGTGGGCGCGTGCAAAGAAACAGCCAGTGAAATATCGCTTATTTTGGAGAGTTGGTCAATAGCGGGCACAATCCCGACGGTACTTAAAGTGACGCGATATTTAGAAAAACCATAGGCAAACGTGTCCATCATCAGTTGCGTCGCCTTAATTACATTGTCGAAATTTAACAACGGTTCACCCATACCCATCAGCACGACATTCGTAATAATGCGCTCTCGATCCGGCTGCTCAGCCGATAATCGCCGAACTGCAAACCATAATTGTCCAATAATTTCGGCAACCGTTAAATTCCGCTTACAACCCAACTGGCCCGTCGCACAAAAAGCGCATTTCAGCGCGCAACCGGCTTGTGAAGAGATGCAAAGTGTCCCGCGACTTTTTTCAGGGATATAAACGGTCTCGATCTGTTGACCATCCTCTAGTTGCAGCAACCATTTGCGCGTACCGTCCTGAGAAATTTGTTCTTGCACGAGCTGAGGCGGTTTAACTTCGGCATGCTGGATTAGATACTCGCGCAATTTTTTACTGAGATTCGTCATCTGATCAAACGTTTGATGGCCGTATTGATGAATCCACTGAATAATTTGATCCGCATGAAAAGGCTTTTCCCCTAACGCAATAAAATACGTGCGCAAAGACGGGCGGTCAAAATTAAGGAGATTGATTGTCGGCTCGAGATTATCCATTGACAATTTCTTCCGGTTTGAAAAAGAAAGCGATTTCCTGAGCAGCCGTTTCCTGACTGTCCGATCCATGCACCGCATTACGAGAAGTATTTTCTGCAAAGTCAGCTCGAATCGTGTGCGGCAGTGCATTCTCAGGATTCGTCGCCCCCATGATTTCGCGATTACGTAAAATCGCATTTTCTCCTGCTAATACTTGTACAAAAATAGCGCCCGATGACATAAATTCAACAAGACTCGGGTAAAATGGTTTGCCGCGATGCACGGCGTAAAATGCTTCTGCTTCTGATTTTGTTAATCGCACCATTTTTGCTGCCGCTATTTTTAATCCTGTTTTTTCGAAGCGATCGATGATCGCGCCGATATGGTTTTTCGATACAGCATCTGGTTTGATGATTGATAACGTTTGTTCGATCATAAAAATGCCTCTTCTTTTTTAATTTTTCTCTGTTGTGAAGATAACACAATTCTTAACTCTCTAAAAAAATTTTAATAAAAAATTTCCATTGCACATTTTAAATTGTCTTAATACACTCCGCATAAATCTGCATAAAAACAATAATGATTTTAATAAGGACTCTGAAACAACATGCTAACTATAAATACAGATTTTACTCAGAATTTTACTCAGATATGGTTATCTTACATAACAGATGCAGAAAAAAAATTATTAACAAGCATTGGTTTCCTTACCGCCTCAGGTAAAGTTGCGCTACCGCATACGCCAACAGGCGAGCCTTCTCCATCATCATCACCCGTTGATGCATCCGAAATGAAAACCTCTGAACAACCCGAGCATAACCTTCGCGGTTTTATGACACCGGCAGCTAGTCCCCCTACAAAGAATCCTATAGAACCTTCCAAAATTCCAGCCTTTATTGCAGCATTTCTGCCCATTCTTGGAGAGAGAAATCCTTGCACAAGGATTTCTCGCCTATACACTTATCTACAAACAACTTTTGCCAACCCCAAAACAGATAACACCTTAGCAAGAGTTATCGATATTTTATTTAATGCATTAAATTTTGCTTTATTTCGAGCACCACATCCGCAGATGCAAACTTCTCATAGCATCATACAAAACCAATTATCCACTACAACTCCCTCAAAAGCTGAGCACCCTAAATCTAATGATTCTAACGAAATTAGGCTTATCCCACTTGTTGAAGATCAAAGCACATTACCTAATTATGTTTCAATTAACCCTAAAGACATGAGTTCTTCTCTTGCACGTACGGCGCAAGCGTTGAATTGGTGCCGCCTGGAATTGCAAGCTATTTTATCGATAAAAGATCGTCAATTAATTCCAGCCGACATTTTGCACAATCGAGCAGAGCGAATTCGGTGTCAATTACAAGCTTGTCAAATGATGTTAGAACCACCAAAATCAGTTTTTTTTGAATGGTTCCATTTTAAAAGGCGCCGATGCAGAAAATTGCTACAAAATATGCAACATAGGCTTTATCAAGGTTTATGTGGCGAAACTGCTACGCTGCCAGGTGCTATTGTTGCAGCTGTGAAAACCAGTGACCCCAACATACCGCCAAAACAGTTAAACAAATTAACCGAAAAATTAGTTTCTCTTTGTTGCAGTCGTACAGGGCATGTGCCTTTACCAGCTTTAAGAAAAGCCATTCGTCAACACAGCGGATTACCGAAGGAAAAATGTGCGCTATTTATTGAAACGTTAGGTCTCAACAAAACAGCTGATGTTTCTATTGAGGCCTTTATGCAATGCATTAAAACTCAAAATCTCACAGGCGCACAAACGCAATCCAGCCTTTTTGAAACACTGCAGCAAGCACTTGCGCTTCAGCAAACAACTCAAGGCCCTCCACCCACACCACAACCCATGGTCGTTCCCATGTTCCCCGAGGGGCGCGGCGCTACCGACACACCACGCTCTACAGCGGCGGCAGCTACAGTCAAAACTGCTGCCCCCCCCGCTAACGACGCACTGGCAATACCGGTACCATTTTTTTGAAACATTGCGCACCAACAGTCCTGCGCGCATGTTCTGTGTATCTGAAAAACACGATTAAAATAATCCGGTGGATTAAGCACCTCAAAAAACCAGAGCGGGCTTTCATAGTGGCAGCTCGGCAAACCATTGTCTGAAATTAAATGACGAAATTTTTCGAATTGTTGCATGTTAAGTAATAATTCGAGTATGCGCATTCTATAGCATTGTGTCTCCTGAGCACTGTACAATGATGTTAATATTGTCACGATTTTGTCTGCACACTCGTGATGTTCCAGTTGAATCAATGCTTGTGCTGCAAAAAATCTCATAGAAGCATTGCATGAATCAAGTTTTGTTTCTAATGCCATAAAAACGGCTGGTGTTATTACATGACGCTCACTCAAAATTCTTACAGCAGCTTGTTGCCCTTCTATCGTCATACAGTCCAAACACTTCAACATTTCTTGTTTAATATTTTCATCCCATTGTGTGGAACGATGATGAATTAAAATATCTTCCGCGATTTCTTTTTCTTTAGCATCTGAGGTCAAATTCATTACACAGCCTATAACATGCGTAACACATGCCCTGTTCATGGCATTCAATTGTTTCAAAGCAAGCAATGCTTGTCTGCGCACTTTCACATCGGAATCTTTGAGGGAAGGAAACAATTTTTGCAACAATTTCTCTTTTTGTGGCGGTTCTTGATGCAACTGAACAAGCAATCCGCTGACGTGACAACGTTGAAAAATGCTTGCACTTTCCTCGCATACCATTTGCTGACATCGCGCAATAATTGTTGAGTCATATTGACTCGCCTCTCTTAAACCGCAGTGATATTGACTCGCCTCTCTTAAACCGCATTGCGCCATCAACCAAACGTTATCATCTGGATCTTTTAAAAAGTCGAACAATATATTTATAATCGTCTCATTTACACTCTCGCCACCACAACCAACTAATACTCGTGCTGCATATAGCGCTACAATGCTTGGACTGTTAGTCGGGCTATCTTGATCATTTAAATGTTTTTGTAATAGCGGCAGAAATTCCCCACGACGTTCTGCTGGCAGCGAGTAGCGCAACATTAATTGAACATGAAAGAAGATTTCTTGGGCACTTTCGCGTGAATAATCTTTTTCTAATGATTGTTTGCATGCATTCATTTCCCGCTCAGCAAAGGCAGGATATTGCTGCATCCAACCCGCTAAAACAGCTAATGCTTGCTGATGAAAATTTTTTACATTCATCAGCTGCCACAAAAATTCGCTTATTTTTTTTAATTCATCATCAACAACGGGTCGATGTAATTTCGCCCAAACGGCAAACATGTATAACGCTTTACTCATAATAAGCTCACATGATTTTTCTTCTGGTGTGAGATGATGTGATGTTGTTTTTACGACAATTTGCAAAGCGCTTTGGCTATTTTCAAGCACTTCTTGCAACGATTCCGATGGCACAGCCGCACAAAAAAACTGATGGTAATCTAAAATTTGTCGCATTTTATTCAACAAAGGATCGCCCATCTGAAAACTTTTTGGGCTTATCACTGCTCGCATACTGTTCGCTGCCGATTCCGCCCAGAAAAAATCAGCATTACCAACTATCGCATAAACTGCCGGCAAATAATGCCCAGCCAAACACCATTCGCGAAAATAATATCGGTTTTTCGTCACATCAGAGGGAATCCATCGAACTAATTGTTGAATTTGAAATCCACTTTTTACCATCTCTGCTAGCCGAGCGTCCTCTGGCAAAATTGCTTTAACTTTATCTTGAGCATCTAGTTTTGATTTTTCCAATTTATTATTATGTTCCATCTCCGCTGCTGTTTTTTCTTCATGACACTTACAAGCTGCCGCTTGCAATTGCGCTTCTAGTGATTCCAGCTCTGGTTTCGATTTTTCCTGTAAAACTTGAAGTTTTTCAAAACTTGAAATAACGGGCTCAATCTCATCTCGCATAAAGTTTTGTCCCAGCTGTTTTACATCGACCTCTCCAACAGGAATTAGTTGACCCACTTGACTCCCTGTCGCAGAAACATACACATGGCTTCTTTCTTTGAGCGAACCTTCATAAGCATTTTGCACATCTTCACACATTTTTTTTATTTTTTTTGCGTATATTTTTTCTTGTTCTGGTTGAGGCAAGAAAAAAATTTCCACTCGGATTTGAACAATGCTTTTTTCGACATGCCATTTAAATTCCTGCGCGACAAAAGATGCAGCGGTCGGTGCAAATTGTGTTGCCAGTTCAATTTTTTGCGCCTTATAGGCTACCTGGATTTCATCCAAATGGCGCCGCAATTCAATCATTTTACGCATCCTCTCATTATTTTTATTATTCTGGAACTTGTGCAAAAAACGATTTGCTTGGTTTTTTAAAAGGGTTCGCGAAAACTAGCCTCTATAGCAATTCTTGTTTTAGCAAGCAGTAACGTGATCCCATTTTCACCTCGCATTTCATCCTTCCGCAAAATTCAGTTATCCTAAAATTTGCTTTTCTCGCACAAAATTCAGTGATCAATTTTTCCGGCCGATTGTGCACGACGTTATTAAAAAATGCAGCATAAAGTTTCTGACTTTTATGATCGATTGAGAAATCAAGAACTCATGGTATACTATGCAAAAGTGAGGGATAGTTATGACTTTGGATTTAATTTACATCGGTCTCATCATTTTATTTTTTATCATTCTGCTGGCCTGGATGATAGGCATGGAACGGCTTTCTTAAAATAACGAGAGATTCAATCTATGATTTGGCTCCTTTTAACGATACTGGTTTTTATCTACCTGTTGGTAGCCTTATTAAAACCTGATCTTTTTTAACCTCCGTTTATCAAGGGTATTTATGTTACCTATTCATTTTTTTCAAATCGCTATTTTCATTCTGACACTTATTTTGTGCGCGATACCCTTAGGTACGTATATGGCGCGTGTCTATACTTACTCATTCGATGGAGATACAAAACGGCCTCATCGTATAGAGTCCTATATTTATCGAGGCTGCCATATTCGTTACGATCAAGAAATGAATTGGAAAACTTATACCGTCGCTCTGCTGTTATTTAATTTGATTGGCCTGTTAATCTGTTACGGCTTGCAGCGTTTTCAATCAACATTACCTTTAAATCCGGCGCAATTATCGGCCGTGACCCCGGCATTAGCTTTCAATACGGCTGTGAGTTTTGTCACGAATACCAACTGGCAAGCTTACAGCGGTGAGTCAACGATGAGCTATCTCATCCAAATGCTCGTGATGACAGTCCAGAATTTCGTTTCTGCTGCCACGGGTATGGCCGTTGCGGTTGCGTTGATTCGGGGCATTACACGCCATGAAACCGAGGCATTGGGTAATTTTTGGGTCGACCTGGTTCGCGGCGTGCTGTATATCCTGCTCCCGCTTGCCTTGATTTTATCGGTTATTTTGGTCTCTCAAGGCGTTATTCAAAATTATCATGCTGCTACGAAAGTCCAATTATTACAACCCACCGAATACACAACGCTCACGAACGGACATTCAACGCAGGTTGTCGTTCATGAGCAAACATTACCGATGGGTCCAGTCGCATCGCAAGTCGCTATCAAACAATTGGGCACCAATGGTGGTGGATTTTTTAATGCCAATTCAGCACATCCTTTTGAAAACCCAACCCCTTTATCTAACTTTTTTGAAATGCTGGCACTCTTGCTGATTCCAGCAGCACTGTGTTTTACTTTCGGCAATATGGTCAAAGACAAACGGCAAGGCCGCGCGTTATTTTGGATCATGACCTTGATTTTCATCCCTTTATTATTCTGCGCGACACTCGCTGAACAAAAAGGGAATCCCCTACTCTCTCGACTCCATGTTGACCAACAAGCCCATATGGGCGCTCGGTCATCGCCCGGTGGGAACATGGAAGGGAAAGAAATGCGCTTCGGCATTGTCAATTCGACATTATGGACTACCGCTACAACAGCCGCTTCTAATGGTTCAGTTAATTCCATGCTAGATTCCTACACCCCCTTAGGCGGCTTAGTCCCGATGTTCTTAATGCAACTGGGCGAAGTGATCTATGGCGGTACAGGTTCGGGGTTATATGGTATGTTGCTCTTTGTCATGCTCACCGTCTTCATTGCAGGACTCATGGTCGGACGAACACCCGAATACCTCGGCAAAAAAATTGAAGTATTCGAAATGAAAATGTGCTGTCTCGCCATTTTGATTATTCCCATCATTGTCTTATTATTCACCGCGATTGCCGTTGCCACTGAAACAGGACGTAGTTCGATTTACAATTCCGGCGCGCATGGTTTTAGCGAAGTGTTATATGCTTTTACCTCGACCACTAACAATAACGGTAGTGCGTTCGCTGGCTTGAATGTCAATACGACGTTCTACAATCTAACAACAGGATTGGCCATGTTATTCGGGCGTTTTTGGATTATTTTAGCCATTCTAGCCATTGCGGGATCCATGTCGCGTAAAAAAATTATTCCGCCCAGTATCGGAACCATGCCCACGCATACGCCCTTATTTGTTTTCTTGACAATCAGTATTATTTTAATCATCGGCGGTTTAACGTTTTTACCCTCGCTGGCCTTGGGACCAATCGTTGAACATTTAATTATGCTGGGATATTAAGGATATGATGATGAATGAACATACCCGCACAAAAGCGCTCTCATTATTTGACATGAGCATTTTAAAACCTGCTTTATGGAGCATGCTAACGAAGCTCAATCCCCGGTATCAAGTCCGCAACCCAGTTATTTTTACGGTTTATATCAGCTGCCTCATTGTCACTTATCTGTTACTGGAAAATTTATGGGGGCACGCAGAAATTTCCTGGCGATTTGGAATCCCTATCGCATTTTGGTTATGGGTGACTGTTTTATTTTCCAATTTTGCCGAAGCGATGGCTGAAGGACGCGGAAAAGCGCAAGCAGCCACCTTGCGAAAAACGCAACAAAACCTCATGGCAAAAAAACTATCGGCACCGAATAAAAAGGCCTCCATCACCCAAGTCACTGCGGATGAACTACGAATGCACCATTTCGTGCTCGTCGAGGCTGGAGACATTGTTCCTGGTGATGGCACCATCATCGAGGGGGTTGCCTCTGTCAATGAAAGCGCTATTACCGGAGAAAGCGCGCCCGTTATTCGAGAAGCAGGCGGCGATCGGAACTCAGTCGTGGGCGGCACTAAAGTCATTTCTGATTGGCTCATTATCGAAATCACATCCAATCCTGGCGAAACCTTTCTGGATAAAATGATTGCGTTAGTGGAAGGAGCAAAACGCAAAAAAACACCCAATGAAATTTCGCTCAACACGTTGCTCGTCACACTCACCATCATTTTTCTATTAGCCAGCACCACGCTACTCCCCTTTTCGCAATACAGCATTGTGGCCAATGGGAAAGGATCGCTCATTCCCATCACCGTTATTCTGGCTTTATTTATTTGTTTGGCCCCCACCACTATTGGCGGATTGCTATCAGCCATTGGTATTGCGGGCATGGATCGCATGATTCAAGCCAATGTCATTGCGATGTCAGGACGAGCTGTCGAGGCGGCGGGAGATGTGGATATATTGTTGCTCGATAAAACAGGCACCATCACCTTCGGCAATCGACA
>MGXH01000057.1 GCA_001801305.1 Gammaproteobacteria bacterium GWE2_42_36 | reverse complement strand
TAGTTTGTTTTCGCGAAAATTGAGGAGGGCCCCGAGCACCGAAGTGAGATAGCGGCAAATGAATGGAATTCATTTGAGCGCGCCGAAGACAGGGATGTTGATTAAGCGCGACGCGTTATCGAACAAGGTGCGCAGGGTTCCGTTTTTTCAGCTGCTTTCTGGATCCCGCGGTCAAGCCGCGGGATGACAAAGCCCGACTCATGAGCGAAAATAAACTAAGGCCAACCAATCTCTTGTTTGTCTTCCGTTATCCCGAACTCAGGTTAGTTAAGATTAAAGAGGCGGTGAATGCCATGGATATTTTACTCATTGAAGATGATCTTATTGCTCAAAAAGTGGCGACAAAAATATTGGGGTCATTGGGTTGCTGTGTCGTGTCTGCAAATGATGGGATGACTGCGCTTGCTTTGATTCGGCAACGCTCTTTTCAGATTATTTTGATTGATTTAGGATTACCTGATATGGATGGTTATCTTTTAGCGCATCACATCGTCGCAGGATTACAAGCACAGCAGCAATCCTCGCGTTTGATTGCTTTAAGCGCTTATGTATCAGCGGAAGAAAGACAACACAGCGAAGCGGCAGGAATTCAACAAATACTTGAAAAACCACTGAGTTTTGAAAAAGCCCGAAAAATCATTCATGCAGAGTTCAGATAAATCTTATTGGGAATTTAGGTTACTGCAATAAACTCAGCGGGTCGATGGGTTTTCCATTTTTCCGGATTTCAAAATGAAGTTGAATTTTCCCCGCGGGAGTTTTCCCCATCGTTGCAATACGCTGTCCCGCTTTAACGCTTTCGTTTTCTCTCACGAATAGTTGATCATTAAAAGCATAGGCAGAAAGATAACTATCATTATGTTTGATGATGACTAAGTGACCGTATCGTTTTAAACCATTTCCCGCATAAACCACTTCTCCGTCCGCTGCGGCATAAATCGGCGCTTGGTAGACGCTGCTGAGGTTAATTCCTTTGTTACGTGATGAAAAAGATTGGATGATTTTCCCTCGTGCCGGCCATTTCCAGCAGGTTATTCTATTCGGAAATGGAGCTTGTTTTTTTTCATTCGTTTTAGGGAGAAGTGTGGATTTTAATGGAGTTTTATAAATAGTTTGAGGGACAGAAGGCGTTTCACCATTAAGTCGTAAGCTTTGACCCGCGTGCAGCGCATAAGGAGGCGTTAGCTGATTCAATTGAATGAGTGTCCGATAATCTAACTCATATCGCCAGGCGACTGCATAGAGGGTGTCTCCATTCTGTATGCGACAAAAAAGTGTATTACCTACTTTATACGTATCGATATCGTGGACAGGTGCTTGTGTGTGGTAGGTGGCGCAACTGCATAAGAATAAAAATATCAGGCAAGCATAATGCCGTAATCGATGAGAGGAAAAGCAAAATTTATTTTCTTTCTGAGAGTATTTCATTCAACTCTTGAACCCATGGAGTGACATGATCGAACGCTTTATAATTAGTCCAATCCAGCTCAATCGGTGTAATAGAAACATTGCCGCGGTGAACGGCATAAAAATCAGTGCCGATACCTGCGTCTGCTTCTTCTCCCGGCAATCCGATCCAATACAGAGGGCGTCCTCTGGGGTCAATTTGCTTAATCGATTCTTGTGCGCGGTGGCGTTTGCCTAATCGGGTAATTTCATATTTGCCTAATTCGCATAAGGGGACATCAGGGACGTTAACATTTAAAATGGTATTAGCGGGTAAATGACCTTGTTTGACTTTTAATACAAGCTCTTTTGCAACATGTGCGGCTGTTTCGTAATGAGTGGATTTTTCGGCTAAAGAGATAGCGATAGAAGGTAAGCCTAAATAGCGTCCTTCAATGGCAGCGGCTACCGTGCCGGAGTACAGCACATCATCGCCCATGTTTTGTCCGTGATTGATGCCGGAAACAACCATGTCGGGCAGTTCGTCTAATAAGCCGGTGACGGCTAAATGGACGCAATCTGTAGGCGTTCCATTCACCGCATAGACATGAGATTGTATTTGAGATAAACGCAAGGGATTGTCCAGTGTTAATGAATTGCTCGCACCGCTGCGATTACGATCGGGCGCGACAACGATGATCTCTGCAAATTCACTCAAGGTTTTTTCTAATAATTTAATTCCGATGGCTTGATAGCCGTCGTCATTGCTGAGCAGAATTTTCATGATCGATCCCTTCTTTTAATGGGGTATTGGTGATTTGATAATACGTTTCATCGGCTTTAACGAGACCCATGCGCTCTCTAGCTAGGGTCTCAGCAATATTTTTGCCGGTTTTAAGCTGCTTGATTTGATTGGTGAGCTTGAGATTGCGCTTGTAAAATTGTTCATTAATTTGTGCTTGTTTATCGATGCGATGTTTTAGATTCCAGGCGGTTATGACACTGCCATTACCAAACCACAAAGTATATTGTAATATTAAAAATAATGTCAGGAGAATGAGAAATAAAATTCTTATCATAGGTGGTTTATTTTCAATATAAAAAAAAACACCGGCAGAAGCCGGTGTTTTTTTTAAATTGAATATTAGCCGAAATAATATAAGGCTGACAATTCAAGTTTATTAGCGATATCAACATCTGGGCTAGATACTGGCGTATGGATAATATAACGCGTGTAACCGGCTCGAAGACCGAAGCTGTTATAATGCCAACCAATACCCGCACCAACATCAACACCCATGGTGTTGTTGGTGTCTTGTGAGTTATCAGCTAAGTTCTTTGGTTTGCCTACGCCATGCACATAACCTGGGCCGCCTTTAGCATAGACTTCGAAGTTATCCATAACAGGATAATAAGCATAACCATCAGCAAACACAGCGTTATTTTGGCTGTATTCATACGATTGCGTATGATTGCTCTGATTTCTGTATTTCAATGCGCGTAACCAAGAATAATTTAATTCTGCACCGAAATATTGGGACAAGCGATAACCCGCAAACGCTGTAGCGCCGAATGGGAAATTATCTTGTTTCCAAGAACCAGAAGTACCATGAATGCTGGCGAAATTTTTCTGATTCCACATGCCTGGGTCAATTACGCCAGCACCAATATACCACCCCACGATAGATGGAGTTGCAACGGGTTGCATGGTTGACATAGGCATACCAGCCGCAAACACTGAACCGCTTGCTAACAAGGCTGTTGCTAAAATAATCTTTCTCATATCAAAGAGTCCTCTTTTATTTAACCTTAAAATTTACATCATCCATCCAATCATTGAACGGATGAAGAGGAGAATAGCCAATTTTTTTTGGGAAATCTAGTGTTTTTTTAATGCTTTTAGATATTTTTTGTACTACTGAAAAATGATAATTTTTGAAATTACGCTGTATCCATCGGTGAAAAATTCATATTTCAATTTCATCGCAAAAAATAAAACGGTATAAATGGGCCGGTTTAGGTATGCAATAAAATAGAGTCGAAATGATATTGTTTAGCCAACTCAATTTCCTCATGTCGAAGGGTGAGTACTTCACAACCGGTTTCTGTGACGAGGAGTGTATGCTCCCATTGTGCCGATAAGCTGTGATCTTTTGTGACGGCTGTCCAGCCATCAGGTAGGAGTTTGATGTTTTTTTTGCCGGCATTGATCATGGGTTCAATTGTAAAAATCATGCCGGGCTGCAAACGATGGCCGGTGCCGGCAGTGCCATAGTGCAAAATGTTAGGAGGCTCATGAAAATGTTTACCAATCCCATGCCCACAATATTCTCGAACAACAGAGAACCGATTGGTTTCTGCGAGTTCCTGAATCGTGGCGCCCAAATCGCCGGTAAAGGCACCCGGTTTTACTTTCATCATGGCAGTCAATAAACATTGATAGGTAATATGAACGAGTCGTTCGGCTAAAATAGAAGGTTTACCGACCAAAAACATTTTACTGGTATCACCATAGTAACCTTCTTTGGTGACAGTAATATCTAAATTGATGATATCTCCATTTTTTAACTTACGAGGACCGGGAATGCCATGACAAATTTGATGATTGATGGAGGCGCAAATACTTTTAGGATAACCCTTGTAGTTCAGAGGGGCAGGGATAGCTTTTTGATGGTTGACAATATAATCGTGACATAACTGGTCGAGCGTTTCTGTTGTTACGCCGACTTTAATATGGGGCTCGATCATTTCGAGAACTTCCGCAGCTAAGCGCCCTACAGCGCGCATTTTGACAATTTCTTCCGGCGTCTTGATGGAGATGTTCATCTGATATCCTTTACCTTTATACAAAATAGCTATTTTTGATTATCGCAAAAGCTATTCTCTTCGTTATGTTATTGTCGACTAAATCAAACTATGATATAAAGCACCCCTCGCATTTTGCGAGATTTTATTTCATTTGGAGTTTAATAGAGAACTGGTTTCTCTCTTTAGGACTCCATAAAAATGATAATTAGGTCCGCACTTATACCGTCACGGGGTTCGGGTGTCTATAAAAAAGTTATAGATTGAATCACGGGGTATAAGGAGGTTAAACCCAGTAGTTAGGAGAAAAAATATGTCACTTGTAACAATGACAGAATTGCTTACGGCAGGCGTTCATTACGGTCATCAGACGCGATATTGGAATCCCAAGATGGCGCCTTATATTTACGGCACGCGTGATCGAATCCATATCATTAATCTTGAAAAGACACTGCCTTTATTAGAAGAGGCGATGAGTTTTTTAGGGAGTGTGGCGGCGCGTAAAGGTAAAATTTTATTTGTTGGAACAAAGGCAGCTGCTAGCGAACCCCTTAAGGCCGCGGCAGAAAGTTGCGGAATGTTTTATGTGCAAGACCGCTGGTTGGGCGGCATGCTTACCAATTATAAAACGGTTCGCCATTCCATTCGCCGATTGAAAGAACTAGAAAGTCAGTTTGAAAAAAACGCTTTTGGTAGTTTGACGAAAAAAGAAATTTTAAATTTAACGAGAGAAAAAGAGAAATTAGAAAAAAGTTTGGGCGGCATTAAGAAAATGGGTGGTTTGCCCGATGTGATTTTTGTGATCGATATTGGCCATGAGAAAATTGCGATTCAAGAAGCGAAAAAACTTCGTATTCCTGTCGTTGGCGTTGTTGATACCAATAACGATCCTACCTGGGTTGATTATTTAATTCCTGGCAATGATGATGCTTCCCGAGCCATTCGCTTATATCTAGACTTAGCGGTCAAATGTATTCTGGAAGGCAAAGCCAGTGGCGGGTTTGTATCAGCTGATACAAATACTTCTGATGAGTTTGTGGAAGTGTCTGAAACAGCTTTTTCAGATCTTGACCATGCCAGCGCTGAGCCTAAAAAGGTAGAAGAATAAGCGTAATTTATTGAATGAGAAGAGCACGGCTCACTTTCGCAAAAGGTGAGCCGCCTTCGCAAAAATAAGAAACGCCTGCTCGACAGATCTTTTATTTTGTCGCAGCAGAGCTATTTATCGTTGATCCAATTGAAGGAGTACTTTACTTATGTCTATTACAGCAGCGCAAGTCGCCGAGTTACGTAAGATGACCGATTGTGGCATGATGGATTGCAAAAAAGCATTAGAAGAAGCCGCTGGCGATTTAGCTATGGCAACAGATATTTTGCGCAAGAAAGGTATGGCAAAAGCGGCTAAAAAAGCCGATCGTGTTGCGGCTGAAGGTATTATTAAAATCAAAACGGCTGATCAAGGAAAATTCGCGGTTATGTTAGAAGTGAACTGCGAAACAGATTTTGTGGCGCGCGATACGAATTTTCAATCTTTTGCTGAATGGGTCGCAGATCTTGCTTTAACACACCGTATTGATGATGTTCAGCAGTTGGCGAATATTTCTTGTGGCGATAAAACAGTCGAGCAAGTTCGTCAGGACCTGATTGTTAAAATCGGCGAAAATGTTCACGTGCGCAGAATTGCTTTAATGAAAACGACAGGCCAAATTGGCGCTTACACCCATGGAAATAAAATTGGTGTTTTAGTGGCTTTATCGAAAGGAGAAGATGCTTCCTTAGCGAAGGACATTGCGATGCATATTGCTGCTTCAAAACCGCTTGTCGTATCGCCTGATCAAGTAGATCCTCAAGTGATTGCCAAAGAGAAAGAAATTTATCGCGCACAAGCTTCAGAAAGCGGAAAACCTGCCAATATTGTGGATAAAATGGTTGAAGGACGCTTATCTAAGTTTCTAAAAGAAGTGAGCTTGTTAGGGCAGCCCTTTGTTAAAGACCCGGATCTAACGATAGAAGCGTTATTAAAGAAAAATCAAGCGATGGTCGATGCTTTTATTCGCTTTGAATTGGGCGAAGGGATCGATAAAACGAAAGCTGATTTTGCGACGGAAGTGATGGCGCAGGTCAATCAGTCGACATAAAAGACGATTGAAAGAGGAGGGTAAGATGGCTCTTCTGTCATTCCGAAAATTTTGTGCGCGGATATGCAAAATGATTTGGAATCCAGATCAGTGTCATGGGCGAAGTGCTTCCTGCGCGAAGCAGAAGCGTTCCATAAGGATAGTTACAGTCAGTTTATTTTTTGTTAAGTAAAGAGCATTTGTCCGATATGATATAAAAAGAAGAGGTTCTATGACAACGAATCAAAAACCTGTTTTCAAGCGCATTTTGTTGAAAGTGAGTGGAGAAGCCTTATCGGGAGAAGGTTCATCTGGCGTTGAATTAAAAGCCTTATCCGCTTTAATTCAGCCGATCGCCGAGATTGTGCATTTGGGTGTGGAAGTGGGTATTGTTGTGGGCGGCGGCAATTTTTTAAGAGGCGCATCGCTCACGAAAACCGGTATTGATCGAGTCACTTGCGATCATATGGGTATGATGGCCACCGTCATGAACGGGCTTGTGCTAAGAGATGTGTTTTTAAGCCAGAAAACACCAGCTGTGTTGATGTCTTCCTTAGCTATTCCCTCGATCGCTGAGTCTTATGACCGTTGTCGGGCGATTCAATATCTCGAAACAAAACATATTGTGATTTTTGCGGGGGGGACTGGAAACCCCTTATTTTCGACCGATTCAGCGGCTAGTTTAAGAGGGATTGAAATTAAAGCCGATATTATTTTGAAAGCGACAAAAGTCGATGGCGTTTATTCTGCCGATCCCAAAAAGGATAAGACCGCAAAGCGTTATCATCGGCTCAGTTATCAAGAAGTGTTAGATAAACGATTGGGTGTGATGGATTTAACGGCCATTTGTTTATGTCAGGCGCATGAGATGCCTATTCGTGTTTTTGATATGACGCCAAAAGGCATTTTAAAAAGAATTATCTTAGGCGCTGACGACGGGACTTTAGTCGTCAGTTAATTAAATCAAAGGAGATAAACGATGATAGATATGATTCGGAAAACAGCAGAATCGCATATGCAGAAAAGCGTCGAGGCGCTCAAAGCGGAGCTTGTTAAAATTCGAACAGGGCGGGCACATCCCAGTTTATTAGATCATATTAAGGTGTCTTGTTATGGTTCCGATATGCCCGTAAGTCAAGTGGCAACCGTATCGGCTGCTGATGCGCGATCGTTGGTTATTACCCCATGGGATAAAAAAATGATTCCCGCTATTGAAAAAGCCATTTTACAAGCAAATTTAGGGCTCAATCCTGTTTCGATGGGTGATGTGGTTCGAGTGCCTATGCCGCCACTCAATGAGGAACGACGTAAAGAATTGATTAAAATTGTTAAAACAGAAACTGAAAATTCGCGCGTATCTGTTCGCAATGTTCGACGAGATGCTAATGCGAAAGTGAAAGAGTTACTAAAAGAAAAGAAAATCTCGGAAGATGATGAACGTCGCGTTGAAGAGCAGATTCAAAAATTGACGGATAAGTACATTCAAGAAGCAGAGAAATTATTATCGGCAAAAGAGCGCGAATTGATGGAAGTATAAGCGCTGTTATGCGCTGACCCGTAAAAAATAGACATATATAAGGGGCACTACCTTGAAAAAAAGCCAACAGGCCTTTTCATTATCGGAGTCTATTGCATCGCTGGGTAAAATTCCTCGCCATGTTGCGATTGTTATGGACGGTAATGGTCGTTGGGCATCACAGCAGGGTAAATCTAGGGCCGCAGGTCATCGCGCGGGCGCTAAAGTTGTTGAGAAAATAATAGATGTTGCGCAGGCCGTGGGAATTGAAGTGTTAAGTGTATTTGCCTTTAGTAGCGAAAATTGGTTGAGACCAGAATCTGAAGTGGATGCCTTGATGAAGCTATTTTTAAAGGGGTTAAAAGAGCAAATTCCCAAATTGGCAAAACGTAATGTTGTTTTTCGAGTGATAGGTGATCGAACGCGATTTAGTCGGACTTTGCAAAAGTATATGACTGATGCGGAGGAAAAATCCCGTCATCATACAGGGCTCAATTTCGTGTTTGCTGCGAATTATGGCGGGCGATGGGATATTGTTCAAGCAGCCCAATTACTGGCTCGCGAAGTAGAGGCGGGAACTTTAAAGCCAGAGTCCATTGATGAAACGACATTTGCTCGTTACCTGTCTTTATCTGATTTACCCGCTCCCGATTTATTTATTCGGACAAGCGGTGAAATCCGTATCAGTAATTTTTTTCTATGGCAATTGGCCTATACGGAATTGTATTTCACCGATATCTTATGGCCGGATTTTAATGAACAAACTTTTGTAGAAGCCTTAGCGACTTATGCGCATCGAAAACGGCGGTTTGGGAAAGTGAAAGAGTAATCGAGATGAAGCAACAGAATAATACAAAAATCAATAAAATAAACGATCGCAAAGCGGCACAATGTCCCTCAATCCTCAAAAGGAGCTACACCTGATGCTCAAACATCGACTCATAACCGGTATTATTTTGCTTATCGTCGCGCTCGCACTGTTACTTTATTTGCCCATTAAAGCTTTTATGATCGCCACCACGATTTTATTTCTTTATGCAGCATGGGAGTGGAGTCGTCTGATACAAATTACGCGATATCGTTATCGGATTTTATACGTGGTCGTCATCGCGCTTTCTTTTTATGCGGCAATCTATTTTCATACCGTAGGCCTGTTAACCGTGGCGATTATTTGGTGGGTTGTCGTGTTGCTTAACTTAGTGGCAGAGGAGCGATATCATCGTAATCTGTTAAATCAGTTTTGGCTTAAAGCCTTAATGGGCTTATTGACGTTGACGCCTGCCTGGATCGCTTTAAATATGATTCGATTAGCGCAAAATGGTATAGCGGTGCTTTTGTTTTTATTATGCCTTATTTGGATTTCGGATACGGGCGCTTATTTTGTTGGGAAAGGATTCGGGAAGCATCGATTAGCGCCGCATATTAGCCCTAAAAAAACATGGGAAGGGCTTTACGGTGGTGTGCTATCGGCGTTATTGGTCGGTTTATTGGGCGCCATTACTCTCAAAATACCGCCGCCTCAGTGGCCGCAAATTTTATTGTTATCTTTTTTGACGACCTTATTTTCTGTGGTAGGCGATTTATTTGAAAGTCAATTAAAACGTCAGGCCAGATTAAAAGACAGCGGGGCTATTTTCCCCGGACATGGCGGATTATTGGATCGTCTCGACAGTTTAATGGCCGCAGCGCCCATTTTTTTAGGGGCCTGTTTTTGGCTGGGGTTGCGTTTTTAATTCGAGGCTAAAAACACTGTTTTTATACTAAATTTTCGCGTATGATACCGAAAATTTTAAATGAGCCCATGAGACAGAATGAACCATTCCATGACCATAAAAAAAATAATTCTTTTTGTTCTGACAATTGTTTTCTGTAGTGTTTTATACGCCGTGCCGGGCGATTTTTTAATCAATCATATTCGTATCGATGGATTGCAGGGGTTGTCGCAAGAAACCGTACTGAGCTATATCCCCGTTAAAGCGGGCGATCAGTTTAATATGCAGCAGAGCCGAGAAATTATTGCCGCATTATATAAAACCGGTTTTTTTGATGATGTTCGTTTATCCCATGACGGTACGACGCTTGTTGTGGCAGTTGTTCAGCGACCAATTATTGGCCAGGTAACGATTACGGGTAATAGCGCTATTTCAACCAAGCAATTTATAGAGGCATTAAAAAAACTCCACTTTTATGAAGGCGATGTTTTCAATCCATCCGCCTTAGAACAAGTCAAAGACTCACTTGAAGGCGAGTACTTTTCGCTTGGCAAATATAATGCCCAGGTTGACATTACAACGACACCACAGCCTGATCACCGTGTTTTTATTGCAGTTGCTATTTCTGAAGGGCAAGCGACAAAAATCAAGAAAATTAAAATTATTGGCAATAATGCGTTTAGTGAAACAGAATTGTTGAACCAATTTAAATTAACCCCATCAGGATTATTCACGTTCTATTCGCATAACGATCAATATTCACGAGAAAAATTGGTTGCCGACTTGGAAACGTTACGCTCTTATTATATGAATCGCGGGTATATTAAATTTAATATTGAAACGTCTCAGGTCTCTATTTCTCCCGATCGAAAGCAAGTGTATATCACGATTCGAATTACGGAAGGTGGGCAATATACGGTTTCCGGATATACCTTTACGGGACATTCCGTTTTAACGAATGCCCAATTAAATCAAGCTGTTTTGTTAAAAAAAGGACAGATTTTTTCGCGACAAGATGTTCTCGAAGCCAGTAAACGAATTTCTCAATTACTAGGGAATAAGGGCTATTCGAATGCTAATGTTGAAGCCATTCCTCGCATTGATGATCTGCATCATACTATATTTTTGAATTTTAACATTATACCAGGTTCTCGGGTTTATGTGCATCACATTACCTTTTCCGAAAATTATCGTACCAATGATGATGTATTACGTCGAGAAGTGCAGCAGGTCGAAGGAGGCGTTTTATCGACGCAGAAATTAGAAGATTCAAAACGTTCTTTATTACTACTGCCTTATATTTCTCAAGCGGATGTCACCACACAACCCGTGCCAGGGTCTTCTGATCAAGTGGATGTTAACTATAAAGTGGCAGAATCTCCTTCAGCCGAATTGCAAGGTGGTGTGGGTTATTCGGTTTTGAATAAATTAATGTTTAACGCCAGTGTTCAACAGCGCAATTTATTTGGTACGGGTAATTCGTTGAACTTGAGCTTTATGTACAGCCGTCCTTCAACAGAACTGAGTGTCAACTATTATAATCCTTATTATACCGCATCAGGGATTGGACGAACGATTAGTGCCTATACGACGCATTCCAATTCTGAAGAGGCGAATATTGCTGATTATGTAACCAACGATTATGGTTTGTCAGTGGGATACAATTGGCCTGTTTCTTTAAATAACTCATTGCAATTTGGTTATGGATATGAAAACACCATGTTACAGTTAGGCAATAACCCTTCGGTCGAGTTACTCCGTTTTACGAATCAGCATCATCGCAAATTTAATGAATTTGACTTAAACAGTGGGTGGACTTATCAGGGATTAGACCGCTATTTATTTCCAACCGAAGGCATGTTGCAAACACTCAATGTGATGGCTTCTGCACCGGCAGGGGGTCAGACGTTGGAGTATTATACTTTAGAAGACACCGTTAATTTTTATCATCCAATCTACCAAGATTATATTGGCAACCTCAAATTCGATTTGGGTTATGCGAACGGGTATGGTAACTATGGCGGGAAATTACCCTTCTTTAAAAACTTTTTTGCAGGCGGTATTGGATCTGTTCGAGGTTATGAAGGCAATACAATCGGGCCTTTAGATTCTCAAAATAATCCATTAGGCGGTAACATCAAAGCTGTTGGCACGCAGGCATTGATCTTCCCCAATCCGTTTGGAGATACGGTCAGAACCAGTATTTTTATGGATGAAGGGGATGTGTTTAGCACACCGAAAGAAAATCATCAAGACGGTATAAAACTCAATGAGTTGAGGTATTCAACGGGTGTTGAAGTGGATTGGCGAAGCCCACTTGCTTTATTAAACTTTAGTTTGGCAACACCTATTCGTGAGAGAGATTCGGATCAATCAGAATATTTCCAATTTAATATTGGTAGTTCTTTATAGTGGTCGGAATGCGGTCGTAATCGATAATGAGAGAGGAAAAGACAAGATGAGAAAGTTATTAATCGCAATCAGTTTGATCAGTGCCCTGTTTTGTGGTGTGAGTTATGGCGCCGCTCCGGCGGTTAGCGTCGGGATTGTTGATGTTCAACAGATTTTACAACAGTCTCCCAAAGTGAATGCAGCGAGTGAGAAATTACGAAAAGAATTTTCACCGCAACAAAATGAATTAAAATCTTCACAAGATCAAATGCAACAGTTAATAGACAAGTTGAATCGGAATGGCGCTGTGATGCAAGCGAAAGATAAAGCGGATTTGCAAGCTCAAATTGATAAAATTCAACAAGATCTGACTCAAAAGTCACAGACTTTTCAGCAAAATGTTATGAATGCTCAACAAAAAGAAATGCAGGATTTGTTGGCTCAAATTACCACGGTTGTAAAAGGCGTTGCTGAAAAACATAATATAACATTGGTTATTGATAAGAGCGCAGTTGTTTATTCGGTCGATGGATTGGATATGACCGCTGAAGTTCAGAAAGCATTTTCATAAATAGAGTTATACTCCTCGCGAATAGGTTTTCAGGGTTAACACCGATGGCGATGGCCCCGAGTATTTTGGTTTCTCGGCGAGGCGGCGAGGAGAGAACAACAGGCGTGTATTTAGTCATACATGACTGTTGTGAACGACGATGCTAACAAAGCCGAAAACCAAAAGACGAAGGGTGTATCATATGAAGCCAATGACGTTAGGAGAGATAGCGAAGATTATTGACGCGCAGGTCGAAGGCGATTCTACGCGTCTTATTACAGGTATTTCCACGTTGCAGGCCGCAAAACCAGGAGATATTACTTTCCTCGATAATCCTAAGTATCGGTCTTATTTAGGCTCAACAAAAGCTTCAGCCGTGATTTTATCTGTCGCCGATCGATCGCATTGCCCTTGTGATGCGTTGATTGTGAAAAGCCCTTACTTTGCCTATGCGACGATTGCCCATGTATTTGCGCCGAAAATTACGGCGGCCGCGGGTATTCATCCGACGGCTGTGATTGGAAAAGATTGCCAAATTGATCCCACTGCATCGATTGGCGCGCATGTCACACTGGAAGACCGTGTTATTGTTGGTAAAAGAACGCAGATTCGAGCGGGTAGTGTGATTGGACAGGATGTTCGAGTGGGTGATGATTGCTTGATTTGGGCTAACGTCACGATCTATTATGGCGTGCAAATTCATCATCGTGTCATCATTCACAGTGGTGCTGTTATTGGGGCTGATGGATTTGGTTTTGCCCCTCATGAAGGGCAATGGCATAAAATCCCTCAACTCGGAACAGTCATTGTGGAAGATGACGTTGAGATTGGGGCGTCAACGACAGTCGATCGGGGTGCTTTAGAAGATACGATTTTAGGCCGAGGTGTCAAATTGGATAATCAAATTCAAGTAGGGCATAACTGCCAAATTGGAGAAAATACGATCGTGGCTGGTTGCTCAGGTCTTGCTGGCAGTACAAAAATCGGGAAAAACTGTTTGTTGGGTGCTCGAGTTGGGATTGCAGGTCATGTTGAAATTGCTGATCGCGTGACGTTATGTGCTGAAACGACGGTCATGAATTCACTCAAAATACCCGGTAAAGTCTATGCTTCAGGCATTGGGCAATTGGAATATGCCGATTGGAAAAAGAATATGGCGCGCTTTCGCAGCTTAGATGAATATATGCGACGATTGATTGCGCTGGAAAAAAAAATCAATGAAAAAGGAACAGGAGAAAAACCCCATGACAAATAAACCTTTCATAATGGAAACCCGAGATATATTTAAATATATGCCGCATCGACCCCCTTTTTTATTAGTCGATCGCGTATTGGAATTAGATCCTGGGAAATCCATTGTAGCGATAAAAAATATCACGATTAACGAACCATTTTTTGTTGGACATTTCCCCACTGAACCGGTGATGCCAGGCGTTTTGATGTTAGAAGCACTCGCGCAAGCATCCGTGATTTTGGCTTTTGTAGGTAGTCAGGAAGATCCCTCTCAAAGCCCGCTTTATTATTTTGCAGGTATTGATAATGCACGATTTAAAAGGATTGTTCGTCCCGGTGATCAACTTCGTTTGGAAGTTGAAATCACCAAAGCAAGGAAATCAATTTTGAAAGCACATGGTGTTGCGAGCGTAGATGGGGATGTGGCTTGCTCAGCCGATTTGATGAGCATTCGCAGCAATGAATAATTGATTGGGATTAATTTTTAGATAGAGATTTTAATAGCAATGAATAATAACAAATCATCGCAAAGCGATTCATTTTCTGAATCATCAATAGATTCGAGAGCTGCGATTCATCCTTCTGCAAAAATCGCTGAAGGAGTGACCGTTGGTCCCTTTTCGTTTATTGGTGAAAATGTTGAAATTGGTAAAGGCACGTGGATAGGACCGCATGCGGTTATTCGAGGCCGAACGAAAATCGGCGCACATAATAAAATTTATCAATTTGCTTCTGTTGGAGAAGACCCTCAGGATAAAAAATACCAAGGCGAAGATACATTACTGGAGATTGGCGATTACAACGTGATTCGAGAATGCTGTACGATCAATCGCGGAACAGCGCAGGATAAAGGGATCACTAAAATCGGCGACTATAATTTATTGATGGCCTATGTTCATATTGCGCACGATTGTGTTATCGGTAATCAGACTATTTTCGCGAATAATGCCACGCTTGCGGGACATGTGACGGTTGACGATTATGTGATTTTAGGTGGATTTGCTGCAATTTATCAATTTTGCCGTCTTGGCGTTCATAGTTTTATCGCTTCGGGTGCATTGGTAGAAAAAGATGTGTTACCTTTTACACGTGTTTCGGGCGCCTTTGCAAAACCTTTTGGTTTAAATGTGGAAGGATTGAAGCGACGAGGCTTTAGTCCCGCGTTCCGTAGCTATTTAAAACAAGCCTATCGTATTGCTTATCGACAAGGGTATACAGCGGAAGAAGCGGTGACGCATCTCGAGCCGCTCGTAGCAGAATGCCCAGAAATTCAATTGTTTATTGATATACTCAAAACAGCTAAACATGGTATTTGTCGATGATAAAATACAATCGTCAGCAATCCCCACACTAAAAACCGTATCAAAACGAGGAGATAGCATGTATTCCTTGCGCGATGGGGGTTTTCCAAGGGGGAGAATCGCGATTCTCCCCCTTGGTAGCTCGTGCGAATTTACTTCGCGCGAAGCTATAAATCAAGGCAGTAATTCACGCGCATCTAGCACGGGAATTACTGCCCAAGCGCCGCTCAAAATTGGCATCGTTGCGGGCGAAGATTCCGGTGATATTTTAGGCGCGTCATTTATTCAGTCGCTTAGAAAGCAGTATCCCGATGCGCAGATCGAAGGCATTGCAGGGCCTCGTATGGTTGCAGCGGGTTGCCTGGCATTATATCCTACCGAGCGTTTGTCGGTGATGGGATTGATTGAGCCTATCAAACGATTGCCCGAAATTTTATCGATCCGAAAAAATATATATCAGCACTTCATTCAAAATCCCCCGGATGTTTTTATTGGGATTGATGCGCCGGATTTTAATTTAACACTAGAGAAAAAATTAAAGCAGCACGGCATCAAGACGGTGCATTACGTCAGTCCCTCTGTTTGGGCATGGCGACGAGGACGCATTCGAACGATTAAAAAAGCAGTTGATTTGATGCTCGTATTGTTCCCTTTCGAAAAAGCATTTTATCAGCGCTACGATCTTCCTGTAAAATTTGTGGGACACCCTTTAGCCGATGAAATTCCTTTGGAAGTTGATCGCGTCGCGATTAGGAAAAAATTAGGATTAGATAGTCAGGCCAAAGTATTGGCGATCTTACCAGGTAGCCGTGAAATGGAATTAGAGCGATTGGTGCCGCCGTTTTTGCAAACGGCACAAGCGTGTTTACAGCAAGTACCAGCATTGCAAATTGTGACCGTCATGGCCAATGAACAGCGTGAAAAACAATTTAGAATTTTGCTTAATCGTGTCGCCCCTCGACTGTCTATTCGCATTTATAGTGGTAATTCTCGTGAAATCATGGCAGCAGCGGATGCTGTTTTATTAGCTTCCGGCACTGCTTCTTTAGAAGCGATGTTATGCCAATGTCCGATGGTGGTTGCGTATCGTATTGCGCCCTTGAGCTATTTCTTGGCGCGATTGCTGGTTCATATTAAATATTTTTCGCTGCCTAATTTAATTGCAGGAGAAAAACTAGTGCCTGAATTTCTGCAAAAAGAAGTGACAGCCGAGCATATGGCACCGATTTTGTTAGATTACCTACAGAATGTTGAAAAAACAGAAGCGCTAAAACAAAAATTTTTGGCATTACATCAATCGCTACGGTGCAACGCAAGCGAACAGGCTGTGCAAGTGGTTCTGGCATTGCTGAGCATTGCAGATTAAAAATATCCCCGTGGAATTCAGACAAATGTGATGAACGCGAGAGAAAATGAAGGATCTTTGTGAGTATTCAATATAAAAAAACTATCGAGAAACGATTTATTTCTTCAAGCCTTGATGAATTGATCGCTGGGGTTGATGAAGTAGGGCGAGGACCTTTGGCCGGGCCTGTTGTGACAGCGGCGGTGATTTTACACCCCGATCGTCCGATTGTCGGGCTAAAAGACTCTAAGCTATTATCATTAAAACAGCGCACGCGCTTATCGCAAGAAATCCAAGAAAAAGCGCTATGCTTTGCGTATGGTCGCGCAGAAGTCAAAGAAATTGATCAGCTCAATATTTTGCAAGCGAGTTTGCTCGCGATGCAGCGTGCAGTGGCCGCTTTATCGATTCAGCCGAATTATGTCTTAGTCGATGGCAATCATTGCCCTTCATTTCCTTGTGAAGCCAAAGCGATTATCAAAGGGGATAGTTTGATTCCAGCGATTAGTGCGGCTTCGATTATCGCAAAAGTCAAACGCGATTTAGAAATGAATGATTATGATGTTATCTATCCGCAATACGGTTTTGCGCAGCATAAAGGTTATCCAACAAAACAGCATTTCGCGGCGATACAACAATACGGTATTTTATCCATTCATCGACGGAGCTTTTCGTTGACAGGCGGCAAGCGGTAGAACTTTAAATTCGAAATTATTTTTATTCTTTGCTGGATAACATGATTACAGTTGAGGATGTAAAAATTCTATTAGAATTTTTACAAATGGTTTTGTTTTTTCCAAATGCCCACAGTGTGCTACATTTTTAATGATTTTCAATTGACTGTTTGTAATAGCATTTTTTATAAACGTAGCATCAGATAAAGGGGTTAGCAAGTCATCAGCTCCGGCAAGGATTAAGGTGTTAGCTTTGATGGTTGATACCCATGGTGTACTATCAAAATCACAAGTGGCCTTGATTTGTTTTTCATAACCTTGAGCTGTTTGTGGATACAATTGATTTTTTGCCGCTTGTATAATATTTCCCATCATATTTTCTTGTGAAAGATAATCGTTACTATAACTCCACATAGAAAATGTTTTAACAAGCAACTCGAAATTTTTTTCTTGTTGTTTTAATTCAGTCATTGCAGTTACAGCGAGCTTTCCAATAGTCCTCATTTTAGTCGTGGTAGAATATAAAATCAGTTTGTCTATCAACTCGGGAAATTGATAAGCAAGTTGTTGAGCCACCATCCCACCCATGGAATGCCCTAATACATGAACCTTTTTAATCGATAACGTATCCAGGAATTGTTTGGTTTCCTGTGCCAAAATATCAATGTGGTACGGATGATCAGATTGCTCCGACCTGCCTGCATCACGAAAATCAAATAATATGACTTTGTTATGTTGCGAGAGTTTGATTGAAATGGGCTGCCAATAAGTGAGATCTCCCCCAGCGCCCGAGAGTAATAGCAATGGTTCGCCTTGGCCGTGCATTTCATAGTAAATATCAATGCCATTGATGTTAGTATACGGCATCATGTTTTCCTCATGTTAATTCAGTGTAATTTATCAATAGGAATGCTTGCGATGTAAAGTGAAATAATGATCTTAGTTTAATGCGTTTATACTTTTTTATCATTGATTTCTCTCTTAATTATTGGGTGTGCAAATTTTTAATACGGATTATACTGACCGATAATAAAAAATGTTACCGTGTTTGAGGTGTCTTGATGAAAATAAAATATTTAGCCCATGCTTCTTTTTTAATGACCGCGGCTTCTGGCGCGGTGCTTTCAACGGAAATTATTGTGATGACTCCCGATAAATTTTAAGGGGCATATGCCTTTATGGTTAGAATTTATTCTAGAGCGCGTTAATAAGTTAAAACGCCCGTATGCATCGTCATTTTCCATTCGTGTCCTACCTTTGAGTACACTTTGCAAACACGCCCTTTCCAATGATTATGATTGCCTTGTTTGTCGATCCATAACGTGTCGATATCCACAACAGCAAAAGCACCGTCTTTTTCAGCGGTGAACACTATTTTTTTTATTTCGCGTTTGTTGTGATGCAATGTGTGCGTGTCGAATAGCGCTTGCCATAATTTCATCCAGCGTTCTTTATTGAAGCGTCCCATTATAAACACCCAATCCATGGGGTCATGCGCTTTTGCAGTGGGTGGCCATGGCCACACCATATCGGGATGAAAAACAGAAACCAATAACTCAGCATCACGCGTATTCCACGCTGTAGTTTCTCTGTTAACGATTTCAATGATTTCCTCTTCTGAAGTTGTTTGAATCATAAAATGGTTTCCTTCTTCATTCATTTAGTAGTCGCTTTGCCTGGCATGCTTTTAATGCCCAACGCACATCATCCATGATTTTTGAAGGATCATCAAAAACAGATTTTACTGTATCGAAATATTTAGCTTCACCTTCATAACAGCCGGTGATGGTTCTGTGCGCATCATGCCAAAAGTATTCATAGACCAATTCTTGATGGTTTGTAAACGCTTCCGTAATCGCGCCTAAGCAAATCACGTCGGGCTCGTGAACAATCGCGCCCAGTTCTTCATTTAGTTCTCGAGCTAATGCTTGTATGGGCGATTCATTTTTTTCGATACATCCGCCAAATGAGGACAAGTAGCCGGGGAAAGTAATAAAATCATCACCGCGTTGCTGCAGGATAATTTTATTATCATGCGTTAAAACAATGCACCCGACGAAGCGTTGTTTAAAATCGGCTGCACTTATTTTGGTTAAATCGATTTGTTTGATGATGCCCACAGTATTTGTGTTTTTAATAAGCATACTGCAATTGTAAGTGACTAGCTTGTCATCGTCATCTTTTGTTTAGAAAAAATTTTTAAACAAAACGGTCGCTCAATGATGCTAAAATAGGCTAAGTAAAAAGCGAGCGAGGATTTTATAGGATGATCAATAACCATAACATTGTAGATTCAGAAAAATTATGGTTTGTTTTCAGTGGGCAATGCTTACTTTTAACCAGTCAAATGGAAATCCCAACAGGGGATAATATTTTTATCCAAAACTGTCAATTCATCAGGGCGTTACAATTCAAGGATATAGGGCTGTCACACACCATAGCCGAACTGCCCAGTGAAATAGTATTGCCAGAAAACATGCAGTTAATGGACTTAAAGAAACTTTATTTTGAGTTGCCCATGGAAGTCATGGCAATCGCTGGAAAAGCACGTCAACTCCTGGAGTGGGATAGAGCGCATCAATTTTGTGGAGAATGCGGGGCTTCAACGTCTGTTGCTACCAATGAATATCGACGGACCTGCATGAATCAATTCTGTCAGCGAGTGTTTTATCCCAGAATTTCTCCCGTTATTATTGTGGCCGTTGAACGAGGCCCGGAAATTTTACTTGCTCGTTCTCCGCATTTCCCGCCAGAGATATATAGCATGTTAGCGGGTTTTGTTGAGCCAGGCGAAAGTGTTGAAGAAGCCGTGCATCGTGAAGTTTATGAAGAAACGGGAATCAAAATCGGTAACTTACGTTATTTTAATAGTCAGGCCTGGCCATTTCCGAATGAATTAATTTTGGGTTTTCAAGCGGATTATGAAAGCGGAGAGGTTATTTGTGATCCTAAGGAAATTGAAGACGCCGCTTTTTTCCATGTCGATGCACTTCCAAAAACATTTCTAGGACGCGTTACTCTATCGCAATGGCTGCTACATGATTTTCGTAAGCGGAATTCTAGCTTATGCAGTCCCCAATGAGAGCAGCCGCGGATAGCGGTTTAAATTTACCTAAAAATGGTCTACACAAGAGGATCAGCACATAATAAAACACATGAGATAGCAATCTTTTTTGAAAAATTACGCTTCGATTTTTACGCCGCAGCGTAAAAAATATACCCATCAACAAAAAATTCCAAATTCAGGACAGGCACCAGATAGCTTTTCTAAAGAGCCGATGGGGGCTGTCCCTGTCCACCCATATGCAGATGTTATCGTTTAAACTCAGGCGTTTCCATTAGAGGACGTGCTATCTCAGCGTTTGACGGATTGTTTCTATTCCCTTTGCAGTGAAAGAATGCTGAACAACAGCGGGGGCAGCCGACTTTTAAAGTAAGGAGGGCGGCGCCTATAGCTACTATCAAGCCTACACCAACCGCAGCACCGGCAACGGCTTCAGGATGATTAACAGTAAAATCTACCGAACTTTTAGCTAATTGATGCAATGTTTCTTGAACAGTCATCATAGTTTTATCCTCTTTATATTATTATTAGTATCGCTTTATTGACGAACATAGCTAAGCTAGCACTTCATCAAAAAAACATTTTCTTGGCCGCCATTATGCTATTAATAGCGGCCAAGAATGATATCCCATTATGTTATACGGTCAAGCCTTTATTTTACGGTTTGTCGGTTTCCATCAATAAATAAAAACAGTATAGGTCGTGATTTTTAGCATAAACTTAAGGAAATATTTTTTCTGAGAGAATTTTTTTGACGGGTTGAGGGATGCCTTGTTTTAAAGCATCCGATAGCGAAAAAAAACGCTCCTGTTCTTTAAGCGTGTAGGGTTCTGATAAAGTAATGAGTATGGGCGTAATATCTAAATGAAAATGAGTGAATGTGTGTCGAAAGGCCGAGCATTTTTTTATTTTGCTTTGTTCGTAATGTTTTTTGAGTGATGATATTTTTTCGAATAGTGGTAAACACCACAATCCACCCCAAATGCCTTTTGACGGACGTTTCTCCAATAAAATTTGGTGATGATCATTTTGCACAATGACCATGAATGTTTTTTTGAGGGGTAATTTTTTCTTAATAGTTTTGATGGGTAACCATTCTTCGCAGTGATCTTGATGTGCGAGACAAGATTTTTCCAGCGGGCATTCAGTGCATTTTGGTTGTGTTCGAGTGCAAATTAATGCGCCGATATCCATCATCGCCTGATTGTATTTTTCAATGTTTTGATGCGGCGTGTATTGTTCGGCGAGTATCCAAAGTTTTTTGATGGTCGAAGCATCCGTCGCGGGCGATTCAATTTTATGCGCGCGAATCAAAACACGTTTGACGTTGCCATCTAAAATCACCCCCTGTTTTTTCATGCCGAGCGATAGGATGGCACCCGCTGTGGATCGACCAATACCGGGCAATTGTTCGAGCGCTTCTTGTATGTCGGGAAATTGATCTTGATTGTGTTGATGAATCCATTGTGCTGTTCGATGTAAATTGCGAGCTCGTGCGTAATAGCCCAGTCCTGCCCAATAAGAAAATACTTCATCGAGCGAGCTTCTTGCGAGAATTTCAACGGTTGGGAAACGGCTGATAAATCGATTGAAATAATCAATAACGGTAGCCACTTGTGTTTGTTGTAACATGATTTCTGAAATCCATACGCGATAGGGTGTGATATTTTTTTGCCAGGGTAATTGTTTTCGACCGTGCTGTTCAAACCAGGTGAGAATTTTTTGTTGAAATTGTTTGGGGGAGATAGTCAAGGTGTTGTTTTTTTTCATAGACGGCATATTAAAGGGGCGACAGCGAAAAATAAACAATTATAATGCCGGTTAGATTTCCTTAATCAATGATGGCTTTTTGTTAAAAAGCACTTCATAGAATAATGTTTTCGGAAACTTATCAAACTAATAACAATAAAAGGTTTATAACTTATGCAATCAATGCAGGATATCGGTTTGTTGCCCGAAAATTCTCGATCAGACAAGCCGTCAAAACCTCCAAAATCGTTAGTAGATTTTGCTCAAACTTTGCCTAACCCGCCATTAGCAGTACTAGTTAAAGTGACGATTTGGTCCGGGACTTCATGCTCTGAACGGAAGCCGCCAATTCCACCGCCACCTCGACAAGAGCCATCAATCCCGCCCATCCAGACCGCAGGGCTAAGATGAGCGCGAGGAATTTTCGATGATTGTCTCCATCCACTTGAGCGCATCGAATGCATCATGGGCATAATAAACTTTTGCCGCATCGCGATAAGCCGCTTGACAATCTTGTTCGACAAAGTGACGCGTGAGGGCAGCCCCTCCTAAAATAACGGGTATTTTAATACCGGCTTCTCGTAGAGTATGTAAGTTTTCTTTCATGATATGCGTTGAGGTGACAAGTAAACCAGACAATCCAATTGCATCAGCTTGATGCGCTATGGCGGCGTCGATGATCGGTTGAATCGGTTGTTTAATGCCGAGATTGAGCACGCGATA
>MGXH01000056.1 GCA_001801305.1 Gammaproteobacteria bacterium GWE2_42_36 | reverse complement strand
CGACCTACTGATTACGAATCAGTTGCTCTACCAACTGAGCTACTTCGGCAAAATTGATTAAGCCGCTTTTTTACCACAGCATCTGGCAAAGCGCCACTTTTTTTTGCAGAAGCGCCATCGATTATCTATGGGTTGTTCGATAAAACGAGAAAGGATATGATTGGTAGAATTATTTGAGATTTAATCAGAGGAGTTTCGTGAAGGATGAATAATCAAATCGTATGTGTTGCAACATTTGTTGCAAAGCCGGGGAAAGCCGATGAGCTATCAAAAGCTATACAGTGTTTATTGGAGCCGACGAGGCGAGAGGCGGGCTGTTTAAGATATGAGTTAAATCAAAGTTTAGAAAATCCTCATCTCTTCACGATGGTTGAAAAATTTAAGAGCCAAGCCGATTTTGATTTGCATGGGGCACAGCCTTACCTCGAGCACTTTAGAAACACAGCGTTAAAAAATTTGGTTGAATCGGCATCAGTCGTTTTGTATCAAGAAATTGCATAAGTGGCTGATGTAAAGAGATACCGATGACCCTGTTATTAAATAATGTTCGTATTGTTCTCGTAAAGCCGCAGCATCCGGGTAATATTGGCATGGCAGCTCGCGCGATGAAGAATATGGGACTTTCTCAATTATATTTAGTGGATCCTAAAGATTTTCCGAGTAGAGAAGCGCTTTATCGTGCTTCACATGCTGATGATGTTGTTGAAGCGGCGATTGTTAAAAACTCTTTAAAAGAAGCCATTTCTGATTGTTCTCTTGTGTTAGGGACCAGTACGCGAGAGCGTATTATGTCGCAACCGATCTTGACTTCTCGAGAAGCCGCTTTGAAAATCACAACGCAATTCTCGGCGGAAAAAATCGCGATTATTTTTGGTTGTGAAACATTTGGGTTAGTTAACGAGGATCTCGAGCTTTGTCAATTTCAAATTAAAATTCCTTCGGTTGAGCGTTATAGCTCGCTTAATTTAGCCTCAGCGGTTCAAGTGATTTGTTATGAATTACGCATGTCTTGTCTGGAAGAGCGGATTCCAACGGAAAGAAAACAGGATGCATCAGGGCTTGCATCCGCTGCAGAGCTCAATGGGTTTTATGAGCATTTAAAACAAACGATGATTAATATTCATTTTTTGAATCCAGACCGTCCTCGTAAAATGATGGAACGTTTTCATCAGATTTTTAATCGGGCATTGCTTGATCAGGAAGATATCAATTTGTTGCGTGGCATGTTGTCGACAATAGAAAAAGATCGAAAATAATAGAACGATGGATCCCCGTGTTCACGAGAACGACGAAGAAATTGAATCCCGCGATCGCAAGTCGCGGGATGACAGATACAGACTATTTGATATTGAATTTCATTTTTAATCTTTTCGGGACTAAAACACCTTTCATTTCAACATAATCAGGTAATCCATGCTTATTGTAAGGCGGGTAATCTTCCCCTTTAATTAAAGGCTCGAGATAGTCGCGACATTGTTTCGTGATATTAAATCCATCTTTCGTGATGTAATTTCTAGGCAATTTCTTCTCGACGTTGGCGACTTTCGATAAAGATATCGAATCAATATTCCATCGATAGGGTTTTTGACTTTTTCGAACGATGATCGGCATGATGGCATTTTTGCCTTTCATCGCGAATTCAACTGCCGCTTTACCTAAAGCATAAGATTGTTCAACATCTATTTTTGAGGCAATATGTCTTGCGGCGCGTTGTAAATAATCGCAAACCGCCCAGTGATATTTGTAGCCTAGTTCGCTTTTGACCATTTGTGCGACAACGGGCGCAACACCGCCTAATTGGGCATGACCAAAGGCATCGCGCAATCCTGAATCGGCTAAGAATTTTCCGTTGGTATCTTTGACGCCTTCGGATACGGCAACCACACAAAAACCGTATTTCTTAACGGTTTGCTCAACTTTTTTCAAAAATTGCGTTTTATCGAATGACACTTCTGGAAATAAAATAATGTGTGGAGCATCGCCTTCTTTTTCCGAGGCTAGTCCAGCGGCTGCGGCAATCCATCCGGCATGGCGCCCCATGACTTCCATAATAAACACTTTCGTCGAACTTTCGCTCATGGATTTCACATCGAATGCCGCTTCTTTAATCGATACGGCAACATATTTTGCGACAGAGCCAAACCCAGGAGAGTTGTCGGTGAACGGCAAATCATTGTCGATTGTTTTGGGGACGCCGATGCAAGTTAATGGATAACCCATGCTTTCGCTGAGTTGAGAAATTTTATAAGCCGTATCTTGAGAATCTCCGCCGCCATTATAAAAGAAATATCCAATGTCATGGGCTTCAAAAACTTCAATCAAGCGTTCATATTCCGCTTTGTTTTCATCGAGACCTTTTAGTTTATAACGGCAGGAGCCAAATGCACCTGCGGGGGTATGACGTAATTTTGCGATATCTTTGGGAGATTCTTTACTGACGTCGATGAGCTCTTCTCGTAGCGCGCCAATAATACCGTTTTTTCCAGCATAAATTTTGCCGATTTTATCCTTGAATTTTTTAGCTGTTTCAATGACGCCGCAAGCGGACGCATTGATGACAGCAGTGACGCCGCCGGATTGGGCATAAAAAGCGTTACGTTTCGACATGAGGGAGTGCTCCTTTATAGATTATAAAAAACGAACGTAGTTTATCATTTTGGGAATCAGGTTCGCTAACTTTTTTATTTTTTTTGCACGATGATAGATCCAACAAGCGCAACACATCCCCCTACAAAAGAGAGTAAAGAAATATTTTCTTTTAGGATTATCCACCCTAAAAAAGTTGACACAATCGGTGTGACATATAAAAAACTGGACGCTTTAACTGCCGTGAGACGTTTAAGTGCCATACTCCACGTGATATAAGCAATCACGCCGGGACAGATACTTAAATAAATGACTGAACAGGTTGATTGCAGCGAGGCGTGTATCAATTGATGCGGTAGCGATGGAAGAAATATCAGTAGACTAGCCGTTCCAGACCAGATTGCTATCGAAACAAATTCGATGGCATTGATTTTTTTGAGCAGCGGTTTTTGCAAGATAATAAATAAGCTCGAGGCAAAAGCGGCCAGTAAAATATAAATAACCCCCATATTAAAAGATAAGGCGTTACTTTGACTTATAGCGATAATTGCGATGCCAATCATGCTGATGAATATGCCGATCCATCCGCTGATGGATAGTTTTTCTTTAAGCAGGAATAGGGCTAATAAAGCTGTAAAAATAGGTACTTGTCCAATAGTGAAACTGGCGATGCCGGCCGGGACAGTGAGTTCGCCGTAGTTGAGTGCTGCATTGTAAAAGCCAATACCTAAAAATCCGGCGAGAAATGCAGTAGCTAATTCCGTTTTGGTTAATGAGTAATGACTGCGATATTTTAGGTATAACGGGATGATAGCCATAGAAGCAATCCCATAACGCAATAAAGCAAGCGCTCCTGGCGTATACGATTTCAATCCCATTCTAATACCGACAAAGGCTGAAGCCCAAAAAACAATGGTGGTTAGTAATAAGAGATAATTTATTAAGGCTGTTTTTTTGATTGCTCCGCTGGACATTGCTGTCATAGAAGTTTCCTGGATAATGAAGAAAATATGATGGAGTGTGCCATATTTTGTTTTCTTATCACATCAAATCTTACGGCATTTTTATGCTGGGTTGTTATAATGCGGCGCGACAATTAAATTTAAAGATAAATGACCATGAGTTCAGAAAAAACTTTATTTATAGAAGCTATGAAACATGTTAGACCTCTTAAAAAATCTGCCAAAGCGATATTGATGCCTAAAAAACAGTTATTTAAACGGCATCATGATTTTGTGGAGTCGACAGAGTTTTTTTTAGAGGATAGCGATTCGTCTCTTGTATCGGTTCATCAATCACTTTTTTTCGCACGAGCGGGATTACAGCAGAGTGTTATTCGAAAATTAAAGCGAGGAGCGTTCCCAATAGAAATGTGTATGGATTTGCATGGGTTGACTGTTGATCAAGCGCGATCGGCCACACAAGAGTTTTTATTTGTGGCGCATCAGGCAGGGCATCGTTGTGTGCTCATGATTCATGGCAAAGGGTCTTCTGCTAAGACGAGTCATCCTCGATTGAAAAACAAATTGAACCATTGGTTACCTCAAATGCCGTTTGTCCTAGCCTTTTGTTCCGCTTTGCCGGCAGAGGGCGGGGTCGGTGCGGCTTATGTGTTGTTAAGGTCCCCGATAAAATCTAATGTCCAATCTTAGAAGGCTGTCCTCGAGCTGTAAGAGGGATGGCAACATTTTTGTAATTACTGCATAATATTAAATGAGCTATGCTTATTCGCTTTCATTTTAAACCAATCCACAAGGAGGTACGGAAAATGAGTAATCCAATTATCGCCATCAACATGAGTAAAATCGCCAATCGTCCTGAAAGCTACGAAACGATGCGCAAAGTAGGGCCTAAGGTATGCGTTACAACGGCGACACACCCAGGGTTTCTTGGCTTCGAACAGCTTCTTCAAACTGGCATACACCCGATGGCGGGTCGGTATGGTGGAGGCGCTCTTGATATGCATGAAACTTTAAACCCTATGGGAATGTTTCAGTACACGGTTTGGAAGGATGTGAAATCTCATGAGGAGATGCATTATGAGCAGTTCGATACTATTTATGAATTATGCGGGCATTGTTTGAACATGGTCGTAGAAGGACCCTGGGAGCCTCTTTATGAGATTGTCGCTTCAGATCTTCCGCCTGTGATTGGCATGACCGACGTGCCGAATAAATTAGGAGAGTCCTTCTCTCAACAGAAACCGATTGCGAAAGTGGCCTTAGCGTCCCAAAGGACTATCCTGCTGGGAGACCATTGGATTATGGATGGCCATGAGGCTGCTTTTGAAAAAGGGGCTGAGGAAGTGCTGCGCTGGCTAAATGCAAAAGCACCAGGAATGATCGGATGGATGATTCTGAAACAAATTGGTGTCTCGGCTGTGGGGTCATTTCAGCTGGACCCTGAGGGGATGAACAAAGCCACTTTAGGAGCAAATCCACCGAAGTACAACACAAACTACGGCGATAAACCTCTTGATAAGCCTCCTATCCCTCCACAAAAACCTACCCAATATTTTGTCCATATGGAATGGGAAAGCCCTGAGCATGCACATCAGGGATTAGGAAAATCTTTGGTTAATTATGCGCTTCGCCAGATGCATAACGAAGGAGTGCTGGCCCATCTTGCTCGTGGCCCCTACTATATGCTTTTCCAACCGATGATGGAGGAAGGGTCTTGGAGAGAGCTCTTAGTGAAATAGGGTTTAGAAAGGAATGTCGCAGGGGTTACCTCTGCGCGTCTTCATAAAGTAATTCGATGCTTGTCGAGTAAGCTGACTGCAGTAATGAAGTTAGCTTGCTTGATAATACGAGGAAAATTTTAAAATGTTTGCGATTCGATAATCGTATGTCACAACAGGCCGCTTAAATTAATCTTTATCCAATTTTGGTAGGCAGGAATTTTCATCCATAACGTATCGCTTTCAGGGATCGCAATCACTTGAAACGCCGTATCGACCGTTCCTTTTCCAGCTTGGTAGGAAGTTGCGCCGCCTTTTTGAATAGGGGTGTCTAAAATGGCTTTCATGCGAGCGAGATCAATTTGTCCTTTAAATTGCTTTGCCAGAGCCAATAAATTTTTTCTTCGGGTCAGTGTCAAATAGTGATCACTTTCCTGAGCGGTCGTATACCAAGAGGGATCGACGAAATTATTGGTAGACACCAGCAGTCCAGACGTTTTATCTTCCACTTTTTTTACGGTAGCAATAGACCATTCGTATGATATAGCATGCTGTGGATCGGCTATATTGATAATAAACGCGGTGTTGGTATTAATCGTGTGTAATTCTTCATCGAGTTGGCGTAAATTATCGGAATCAATCAGCATGGCTAGCAATTCAATGGGTGTTGAAATACGGTTATAAACTCTTGCGTGTGTTGATCCACCGCCACTATTAAGTTCTAAAAATAATTTTTTATTATTGATCTCTGTGGTGGCATTTAAGGTACCGACAAAAGTGACAATGGCGGTGGCATGGCCTGCATCCTGAGGATGGAAAACCGTGATCGTTAAATATTTTTTAAAACGGCTGATATCCGTTACAAAATCATAATTTCTACCGAACAGTAGCGTATCGTTTTTTGTGTAGGGGGGCCATACGGCGATAGCCGAACATTTTGTTGAGGCAGCCCCAATACCATTCAGTTGATCATTAAACATATAATATTCAAATGCATTGATGATTAATAATTGGTGTAGCGTTAATCCCGAAGTTTTTGATAGGCCATAAAAAATTTCTTTGAAACGATACGGATAGGTGGCGAAAATTGTTTCGGCTATTTGATTGAGCGATGATGCCGGCACCTTGTTTTTTATAATGAAAAACAAGGTGATATCCTGATAAAAATCATGCAGCTTTTTTCTTTCGAGTCGACCGTATTGTTCTCCCATTTCACGATAGCTACCGTGCAAGTCTAATAGGTCGATTTTCCCATCACGATATAAAGAACCTTTTCCATCGGCTGCAATTAATTGATAGCCTGATTTATCTGCGATCGTACGGCTATTCGCCGGACTCACGAATGAGAGTAATAGCGTTGAAATTAAGATGAAAAAATAGGGACGCCAGTTTTTTAACATAGGAATTATTTTTATTTTTTTCTGAAATGAATCGGGTACTCATTAATTTCAGGTTGTATGGTGATGTGGTTAATATGATATTTATGTCGAAGTTTGGCGCGCAATTCATCGAGTAATTTTTGCCAATCATGGAGTGAGATGACATCGATTTGAATATGAGCAGATAACAGCAGTTTTTTTGCCGAAACCGTCCAGACATGTAAATCATGAACGCGTCTGATGTGTGGCTGAGTGACGATGGTATTGATCAATTCGTTCATGTCAATATGTTCCGGCGTCCCTTCCATCAGGACATGAATGGTTTTCTTTAATAAACGTAATGTAATGATTATAATAAATAGACACATGACCAGCGATAAAATCGGATCAATCCGAGTCCAATGGGTGAAGAAAATAATGATACCTGCGGATAAGGCGGCAACGGATCCGAAGAGATCGGTCAATACATGCAAGAAAGCGGCTTGGGTATTTAAATTTTGTTCGCCACGATTTAAAACCCAGGCGGTACAAATGTTAACTAAAAGCCCCAAAAAGGCGATCGTTATTAATAATCGATCACCGACTTCTTCGGGTGTGCGTAAATGCCTGAGTGCTTCAAGGCCAACGCCAATCACGATGAGGATTAAAAACAAACTGCTTAAGAGTGCTGTAATCACTTCAACACGCCCAAAACCATAGGTGATTTTTTTCGTGGGTGGTTTATTTGACATCCAGGCGGCAAAAGCGGCGACACTGAGCCCAAAGGCATCAACGCCCATTTGCCCGGCGTCGCTCAATAAGGTTAATGAATTGGCTTTCCAGCCACCGATGGCTTCAACAATCGCATAACTGGCAATAATAAAAACAGAAATCAAGAGCGTTTTTGTCGAAGATGGGCGGTCTTGCTTTTGAGCCGGTTGTGCAGATTTCGCAGCCATCAATAAAGATCCCTATGTGTTTCTTCTTGTAATTTCAATAAAGTGGTTTTAGCAATGGAAGCGGTTTTATCGGATAATTTATCTAATAATTTTTTACGTTTTTGTAAACAAATTTCGTAGAGCTGGGTGGTTTCGCTTTGCTTTGCTAAATATTCATCACTGGTCATGAGTTCATCAATCAAGTTAAATTGAATGGCTCTTGTCGCAAACCAATGTTCACCTGTCGCGACTTGATCCATATCGACTTGCGGTCTATTTTGTTTGATAAATTCTTTGAAGAGAGCATGTGCTTCATTTACTTCTTCCTGCACTTTTTGTCGGTCTTGTTCGGTATTCTTTCCAAATAACGTTAATGTGCGTTTGTATTGCCCCGCAGTAACTTGTTCAAAATCAATTTCATGCTTTTGTAATAGCCGATGAAAATTCGGTAATTGTGCTACAACGCCGATAGAGCCGATGACGGCAAAAGGTGCGGCGATAATGCGATCCGCCACGCAAGCCATCATGTACCCGCCACTGGCGGCGATTTTATCAACGGAAATAATGAGCGAAATGGACCGATCTTTAATTCGTTTCAGTTCTGAGGCCGCTAATCCATAACCGTAGACAACGCCACCGGCGCTTTCGACTTTAACAAGGACCGTGTCCTGCGGCTTGGCGATCATTAAGATTGCGGTGATTTCTTCTCGAAGGGCTTGAACCTGTGTTGCCCGCAAGTCCCCATTAAAATTCAAAATAAAAGTATTCGGTTTTGAATGGGGTAAAGATTTTGTTTTTTTCTTGTCTTTCTTTTTTTTCTTCAATTGTTTGATGGCTTCTTTGGATAAAATTTCCGTTTGTAGCTGTTCGGCTAATTCGCGGTAGTGCTCGTTGAGTGATTTAACCTTTATTTTTGTTGATTCTTTGGTTTTACCTTTAACCGCAATGGCAACAATGCCGGCAATCGTCATTAAAATAGCGGCTACCAATACCGTCGCTTTGGCAAGAAAGAAAACGAATTGGACTAATTCATGTAGCAGCATAGAACGGCTCCTTTTTTTCATTGAGGGGTTTAATTAATATAATTTCTTTTGCATAAGAAAGTTTTGAAAGTCGTTTCGGCAGTTGTGTTGGCGGCATCATTTTTATTTTCCACGTTACAGATAAGCCATGTAAAAAAGCATTATCTGGTTTAGGCCATTGTTTGTTTTTGTCTTTATGCTTAAAGACGTGGGGTAATAAATAATGGACATCGTAGTGGACAGTTCCAATCCATAAGGGTATCCGATTCGGGAGCAAAAGGATATGTGTCGACCAGAGCCGTAAAATCAGCGGGGGCTTGGAGGGTTGGGTTTGTTTGATAAAAACGATCACCGGTCGCTCGTCATGATAGAGCTTTGGAAACAGGGGTTGATGCTGGATGATGGCTTGTTTTTGGTCTGTCCAACCTGCTTTTAGCAACGTCTGTTTAATCGTATTAATGTTTCCAGCCCATTCAAGATTGAGCACTTCTTCCGGAATGCCTAATCGGGTTGAGCGATAATAGGGTAGTGTAAAAGAAGTGCCTCGCCACCAGACTGATTCCGGGACGAGATAAATTTTCCAATAAAGTTGGTAATTAGCTAGATCAGTTTTATAGTTGTTATGAAGATAAAGCGCATTGGCCGAAAATAACGTAAATAAACCCATCAACAAGATACCTAAGAATGATTTTTCTAGGGCAAGGCGCCGATGGTTCAGTAAACCACCCAAAAAGGATTGCTTTAGGATGGGATGTCGACGGTATGAAATGATTGTTGATATCAAGCAGGTTAGTGCAAGGCAGATACTGGCCAGGACATCGCTTAGCCAATGTGCCCCCAAGTAAATTCTCGATAGTGAAATAGCCAAACAAACCAGGCCTGTCAGTCGGTAAAGCCATTTTCGTATAGGGCGAGATAAGGATTGTGTTGTGAAAAAGATAAATAAACCATAAATACTGATGGCAAAAGCAGTGTGTCCACTGGGAAATGATGAAAAGGGAGGTGAGGCATAAATACCGCTGGGCCTTGGGAAGAAATACAACGTTTTAATCAAGCCAACACTCGTATAGATTAAGACGGCGTTGAGCAACCAATGTGTAGCAGCCCATCGATGTTTAATTAAAAGGCACGCTAACATAATAATAGATAAAGGTATAATCGTGTTTAATGTGCCAAAGCTGGATAGGATAACGGCTATTTTATCTAAGGTGGGTGTTCTGAATCCTCTAAAAACATGGTATACCACAAGGTTCCAGTGCATCAATAAAGGTAAATGTGAAATGACGCTGATCGCAATAAATACAAATAATCCTAAGAAGATAAGCAGTAAGAAGCTTAAAAATAGTTGGCCATAATGACCCGGATTATTTCCATTTTTTAAAAGAAAACAGATCCACTTCGTGGATGAATTACGTTGCCAGCGAAACCAATATTGATCCAAGATCTTATTGGCAAAGGCATGCGTTTTTTTATAAAGGAATTGAAAAATGCTGAAAATGAGCCAAAAAATAACGAGTGTGAATAATATCGATAGAATTAACTCTGCAGCAATGTGTGGCGGCATGTCGAGAGAGATGAAACCGAGCAGCATTCCTGGGCATAAATAAGCGGGCGCCCACGCAATGGCAGATAAAATGCTGGCGAAAAAATATCGTTTTGGCGGTAGATTCAGCATGCCGGCGATAAGGGGAATCATGGCGCGGACAGGTCCGACAAAGCGACCGATAAAAATGCTTTTTCCGCCATGTATATGGATAAATTGTTCTCCTGAGCTTAGAATAGAAGGATGTTGTTTGAAAGGCCACCACATCCGTATTCTGTCTTTAAAATAGTATCCTGTGAAATAACTCAATCCATCGCCGATGATGGCACCCAAAATAGCAAGCAAAATGATCGGCCAAAAAGGAAGTGTCCCCGATCCCGCTAATGTCCC
>MGXH01000055.1 GCA_001801305.1 Gammaproteobacteria bacterium GWE2_42_36 | reverse complement strand
TCCTGTGCGATTTTATCCATCACGCTTTGCGGCAGTTTGGTTTCCATCACTTCAATTTTAAGTCCGGCATCAGTCAATGTATATTCTTGTCGAACTGCCTCTGCAAATTCTTTGACGTATTTTAAAAACACCTCTTTTCCTTTCGCCGGAACCACTACCATGGCTGTGGCATCTCGAGCAATCGCATTATGAATCTGGCTACCGCCTTGGATAGCGGCTAAACGCAACTGAAATTGCGCCTGAGCCTGCCATAAAATACGATTTAAAATCTTAATCGCATTCCCACGTCCTAAATGAATATCGCCGCCGGAATGCCCCCCTTGTAGTCCAGATACCGTCAACTGATAGGCTTGGCTATCCGCAGGAACAGACTCTGCTTGATAAGAAACGGCTATATCGGTATCAACACCACCCGCACAGCCAATATAAAATGATTCTTCTTCCGAATCCAGGTTCAATAAAATATCACCTTTTAAAGCATCATCAGCGAGTGATCTCACCCCATTCATCCCCGCTTCTTCATCCACAGTAAAAAGCGCTTCAATCGGCCCATGCGGAATGTCTTTAGACGCTAATATAGCCATTGCCATGGCGACTGCTATTCCATTATCTGCGCCCAACGTTGTCCCTTTTGCTTTAACCCAATCACCATCCACATATGTCTCAATAGGATCTTTCAAAAAATCATGGGTGCTATCTTTCGCTTTATCGGGGACCATGTCCATGTGCCCTTGAAGAATCACCATCTGCCTGCTTTCCATGCCGGGCGTGGCCGGTTTACGAATAATCACATTGCCGACCTGGTCTCGGATTGTTTCAAGCCCCAAACTTTTTCCAAAATCCTCTAAAAATAAGCTCACTTTTTCTTCATGCTTAGACGGGCGCGGAATTGCGCAAATCTGATTAAAATAGCCCCATACTGACTTCGGTTCTAACTGATTCAAATTACTCATTGCCGTTCTCCTCTGTTTTTAATGATGCGAGTTGTTTTTTAAAAAATTCATTGGCTCTCTGACGAATCGTTTCAGCGCCGCCTGGGATTAAATCTTTTCGTAGCGCTTCTTGAGTTTTTTCACTGATGCTTCCGCGCTCAATCAATTCCTGCCCGGCTTTTTCTAGCTGCTGAAAATAGCCTTTCAGCGTCCATTGAAGCAATGTATTTTGAATCTTTAAAATTTCCGCGCTAGGTCTTAAGATTTCGCCGAGATATTCAGCCCCTTCCATTTGAGCCATCTGTTTGAAGGTTGCTATCAAAGAATCAAAATGATGAAACTCCGGAAAACCACAAGGAGAAATTAAAAACATTTTTTGTTTTTTGCCAGAGCGCGATGGGTGGGTCGTACAATGGGGAATAATCGGGTGAGGAATTAAAAATGGATCGCAAAGAGGAACCGATCGATCCAAAAAATTTTTCATCAACCCCGTCATAGAAAAAACATAAAGCGGCGTTGCAAAAATAATCAAATCTGCCTGAGCAAACTGCTCGAGACAATCCGCCATGTCATCTTGAAAAACACAGCATCCTGGCGTTTTAAACCAACACTGCAAACAACCGATACAATGATGAATTTTTTTGTCGGCTAAATAAATAACATCAACATCGGCGCCTGCTTTTTTCATGCCCGATAAAAAGGGCTCTAACATTTTTTGCGTACATCCGCTCTTCCCATGAGGAGAGCCTTGTATAACCAACGCTTTCATTAGGGTATTTCCTCTTAATTAGTAAGTCATTATTCAGCATTACTAAAAAAACGTCTACGTAATTTTTAACATTATAAAACAAAAAGTGATGCTCATTATGCACGGATACGTTTTAAATCGATATTATTTTTTACTTCAAATCGAGCTTTTTTATACCGCTAATCACTGACTCAATAATACACAATTCTCTTATTGCCAAAAAACGGATACGCCGGTATAAATGTATTGAAAATCGTATAATATCTATAGCAGGATGCTATAAAAAATCATGGATGAATAGGTATTATGCGATTTTTCTATATATGCTGCACTTCTACTTGTGATTTTCTTTCCTAAAAACCCCATCGATCCAAAATATTGTTTTTCGTGTTTCTCATCCAGATTAAAGGGATTTTCCATTACTTCAAGCACCGAAACAGGCCCGCTCCCCGCTCGGCATAAAATAGTTAAGTAAAGATTATCTTGTGCATAAGATTTCTCTCGCTATAATAAGTCGTCTTCAAAAGTGAATGATAAGATTAAGGGAATTAGACTTATGAAAGCAGCCAAGCCTCAAGAAACTAAAGACACCGCACGCACTTTTATTGCTATTCCTATGCCGTTTCTAGTCAAACAACAAGTGAGCCTGTTCACGGTTTCGTTGCAAGCGCATCTAAAGCGACATTTTCCAGAAGCATTACCGCACATTCGCTGGATAAAACAGGAAAATTTACATGTGACGCTGCGCTTTCTCGGCAGTATTACGCCTGAGCAAATCAACTTCATCAAAGAACACGCTGAACCGGTTATTCGAAACACGCGACCATTCAAAACCGTATTTACTACCTTAGTCGCTTTCCCTTCTTTTGACGAACCTCAAATTATTGCTTTAGCGCCGCACCCTCAACCACCCATTATTGCGCTTGCTTATAAAATGGAAGACATTGCCAAAGAGTGCGGTTTAGCCGCTGAAAAGCAGCCGTATCAACCTCATTTAACTATTGCACGCATCGATCGAAAGACCCGCGTCAACTGGAAAAACATTAACGCGCCAAAAGTTCGACTCGCGGTAGAAGATATTTTTTTATTTCAAAGCAAGCTCGGCGATGAAGCATCCGTCTATGAACAACTCGCCGCTTTTCCTTTAGCGACTAGCGCGAGCTTGGGATAGCCTTTGAACTGCAAGCGTGTCCATTTTTTGTTCCTGACTCGATTATTGTTACTCCGCCTGATCTCGAGATAAGAAGCACCACAACACAAGTCATTAGTTCGACGTTTTTATTTCTGCTATAGAATCACTTAAATGCGCAGCAAACGCTTCCGCATGACCGCGGCGAACCATCATCCACAATCTGAAAATTCGTGTGTTACCACAACGAGTCGTGGTTTACTTATAAGCACGAATTCGAGATCGGCTTTTAGCTGTCCAATTACAAGCTTGCGCCCTGATGACTACTACTCAGACCGCCGAAAATATCGATGGCTCGATTCAACAAGGGCATCAATAAATCTTTGGTGACAGGCTTAACAAGATAATCAAACACACCCGCTCGAATTGTTTCAATGATATCTTCTTTCTCACTCAAACCAGTCAGCATAATAACCGGGATTTTCTTCAGTTGTTTAGATTGCTGCATGGCGAGCAAAACTTCCAATCCGCTCATATACGGCATATAGCGATCAATCACCACCGCACAAAAACGATCCGGATGTTCTTTTAATTTAGACAAGGCTTCCTGCCCATTTTGAGCTTGTTCGAAAGAAATACACGCTTCTTCCAAATAGCGCCTCAACTCCATTAGGCTAATCGGTTCATCGTCGACAACAAGTACTTTTTTATCCATATTATTCATTGGGATTATCCCCCTTTGTAAAGGTTTTTCCGTACCTTGGGAGCGAATCATATATGAATTTAAAGACTTAAGTCAAATCAGTTTCTGTATTTTATTGATTTTTCTCTTGGCGAGTTTTTTTCAAATCAGTATAATTCATCGTTTTAAACGCATCGTAATTTATGTTGAGAAAGCCATCATGACCCCCGACGAAATCAAAAAGTTAGCTCGGTTAGCGCGACTTAGAATCACCGATGAAGAAACCGAAAAATATTCTGATATCAATGAAATATTGCAGCTTGTTAAACAAATTATGGAAGAAAAAGATACGTCCGCTATCGAGCCTCTCTGTCATCCGCTTGACATAGAACAACGCATACGGCCCGATATCGTCACAGAAAGTAACGAACGCGATTATTTGCAAAAAAATGCGCCGCTCGCGACCCATGGCATTTATCTCGTTCCCCAAGTTATCCCACCTAATGACAAGAATGAATAGGATTATTTATGCACCGAAAAACGATTGCTGAACTCGTAAAAGTTCTACATAAAAAAGAATGCTCTTGTGTCGAACTGGCGCAGTATTTTTTAGATCGCATTCATCAACACAACCCCTCTCTCAATGCCTTTATCACGATCACCGAAAAGGAAGCTTTAGAAGCTGCTCGAAAAGCCGATCAATCTTTTCATCAAGGTACTGCCAAACAGCTAACCGGCATCCCTATCGCGCATAAAGATTTATTTTGCACAAAAGATATTAAAACATCCTGTGCCTCTAAAATGTTGGACAATTTTATCGCCCCTTATAACGCCACTGTCGTTAGCAAGCTCAATCATGCGGGCCTTATTTCGCTCGGCAAAACCAACATGGACGAATTCGCCATGGGCGCCTCGAATGAAAACAGCTATTACGGCCCGGTTAAAAACCCCTGGGATTTAACCCGTGTGCCTGGCGGTTCTTCAGGTGGCTCGGCTGCTGCAGTTGCCGCTCGCTTAATTCCCGCGGCGACTGGCACAGATACCGGCGGCTCTATTCGCCAACCGGCTGCGCTAACCAATACGACCGGCATTAAACCGACTTACGGCCGTGTTTCACGTTTTGGTATCATCGCTTTTGCCTCCAGCCTCGACCAAGCCGGTCTGCTAACGCAAACGGCTGAAGATGCTGCCTTATTATTAAGTGAAATGGCCGGCTTCGATTCTTGTGACTCAACCACCGTCGACGAAGCGGCGCCTGATTTTACCAAAACACTGAATGATTCTATTCGCGGATTGCGAATTGGATTACCAAAAGCCTGCTTCCCCGACCATTTAGACCCGCAAATTAAAACCGCCATGGATCAAGCCATTCGACAACTCGAATCTCAGGGCGCTGTGATCCAGGAAATTGAATTGCCGCATGTACTGATGGGCATTCCGGCTTATTATATTATTGCGCCGGCGGAATGTTCTTCAAATTTGGCCCGCTACGATGGGGTACGCTATGGTTATCGCTGTAAAGACCCTATCGACCTGCAAGACTTATACGAGCGATCGCGCGCCGAGGCGTTTGGCGATGAAGTCAAGCACCGCATTCTCATCGGCACGTATGTGCTATCGAGCGGCTATTACGACGCCTACTATATCCAAGCACAAAAAATTCGCCGACTCATTAAAAATGATTTCGTCAAAGCGTTTGAGTCTGTTGATGTGATTTTAACGCCTACATCGCCCACGACCGCTTTTAAAATAGGTAGCAAATCAAAAGACCGCGTGAACATGTACACTTCCGATATTTTTACGGTCCCCGTGAATTTAGCCGGTCTTCCAGGCGTTTCCATTCCCGCCGGTTTTGTCGATGAATTACCCATCGGATTACAATTGATCGGAAATTATTTCGATGAAAGTAGAATTTTAAATGTCGCCCATCGTTTTCAACAAGAAACTGACTGGCATCGACAAATCCCCAAAAATTTTGAATAACTCAATTAAAGGTATGAATCTATGACTGGACTTATGAGAAAAGCTGAAACGCGCGGCAAAAATGAGCGAACAACCGGAGTTTGTTCGACAACAAATGAGGATTGTGAGCAAATTTCTAACAACGCAGATCGCTTTTCGCACATGTCCAACATGAACTGGGAAACTGTTATCGGCCTCGAAGTCCACACACAACTCCTCACGCAAAGTAAATTATTTTCAGGCTCAGCAACTGCCTATGGTGCCGATGTCAATACGCAAGCCGGCGTCATCGATTTAGCCATGCCCGGTGTGTTGCCCGTCTTAAACCAAGAAGCTGTCACGATGGCCATCAAATTGGGATTAGCCATTCATGGGCATATCGCACGCCGTTCCATTTTTGCTCGCAAAAATTATTTCTATCCGGACTTACCGAAAGGCTACCAAATCACGCAGCATGAATTGCCCATCATCAGCGACGGCTACTTGGATATTGCGCTCAACGATAAAAGTACAAAGCGTATTCATATCACCCGAGCTCACCTCGAAGAAGATTCGGGCAAATCGTTACACGAAGCGATTCCCGGGATGACGGGTATTGATTTAAACCGTGCCGGGATTGCATTGATTGAAATTGTATCAGCGCCCGATTTGCGCTCTGCTGAAGAAGCCGTTGCCTACCTCAAAGCCTTGCACACACTCGTCCGATATTTAGGTATTTCCGATGGCAATATGCAAGAAGGCTCTTTCCGTTGCGATGTAAATGTGTCGGTGAAACCCAAAGGCAGCGATCAATTGGGCACACGAACAGAAACTAAAAATCTCAATTCTTTTCGTTTTGTCGAACACGCCATTCAATCAGAAGTCGCTCGACAAATTAAAATTCTCGAAGCCGGCGGGAAAATCATTCAAGAAACACTCGCCTTCGATTCTGTCAAAAATGAGACAAAACCGTTACGCGAAAAAGAAGAATCACACGACTATCGTTATTTTCCCGAACCCGATTTGCTCCCGCTTGTCATCACCGAGGAAACCATCGAGTCGATTCAGAAAACATTACCTGAGTTGCCCACAGAAAAACTCAATCGGTTTACCACGCAATACCATTTATCCGCTTATGACGCGCATTTTTTAACCGCTGATCGTGATACAGCCAATTATTTTGAATCGATCATTCGCGCAGAAACAATTGATCCCAAGTTAGCTGTTAATTGGATGATGGGCGAATTGTCCGCTGCATTAAACAACGAAAATTTATCAATCATTCAATCGGCGATTTCAGCCGAACATCTCGCCCAATTATTAAAACGCATTCAAGACAACACCATTTCCGGCGCGATTGCGAAAACTGTTTTTGAAGCAATGTGGCATCAAGAAGGCACAGCCGATGCGATCATCGAGAAAAAAGGCTTAAAACAAATTACGGATACCGGTGAAATAGAAACCATGATCGATGAAATCATCGCAGCCAATCCACAAGAACTAGCCGGTTATCGAAGCGGCAAAACGAAACTCTTAGGATTTTTTGTGG
>MGXH01000054.1 GCA_001801305.1 Gammaproteobacteria bacterium GWE2_42_36 | reverse complement strand
TTACTTCCTCGAACTCGGCATCCATGACCCCTTCATCAGGTTTCTTTTGCGTTTGTTCGGCGCCTGCATCAGTCGATCCTTGTTCACCGCCTGTCGCTTGGCCGGCTTGCGCCTTCTGAGCATATAATCGCTCAGCCATTTTCGCGGAGGCTTCTGACAAGGTTTTCGTTTTGCTCTCGATCACGTCTTTATCATTGCCTTTTAGCACTTCTTTTAATTCCTTCGCCGCTTTTTCAATCGCTTCTTTTTCAGCGGGCGTGATGCCTTCACCAATTTCGCCAAGCGATTGTTCAGTCGCATGAATTAAAGCATCGGCTTGATTTCGTACGTTGACGAGTTCGTGGAATTTGCGGTCTTCATCGGCATGTGCTTCAGCATCTTTGACCATGCGTTTGATTTCTTCTTCGGATAATCCGCTCGATGCTTTGATGATAATCGACTGCGCTTTGCCTGTCGCTTTATCTTTTGCGGAAACATTTAAAATACCATTCGCGTCAATATCGAACGTGACTTCAACTTGCGGAATGCCACGTGGTGCCGGTGGAATGCCCGCCAAGTCAAATCGGCCGAGCGATTTATTGGCCGAGGCCATTTCGCGTTCACCTTGCAAGACATGAATCGTGACGGTGGTTTGATTATTGTCCGCCGTTGAAAACACCTGACCGGCCTTCGTCGGAATTGTCGTATTTTTCTCGATGAGTTTTGTCATGACCCCGCCCAACGTTTCAATGCCGAGCGATAGCGGCGTCACATCGAGCAATAACACGTCTTTGACTTCACCGGCCAACACACCGCCTTGAATCGCAGCGCCAACAGCGACTGCTTCATCAGGATTAACATCTTTTTTAGGTGCTTTACCGAAAAATTCTTGCACGCGATCTTGCACTTTCGGCATACGGGTTTGTCCACCGACTAAAATCACTTCGCTGATATCGCTTAATGATTTTCCGGAATCTTTTAAGGCGACGCGACAAGGCTCGATCGTACGTTCGATCAAATCGCCCACCAGCGATTCTAATTTAGCGCGTGTTAGTTTGAGATTTAAATGTTTCGGGCCTGTGGCATCGGCCGTAATGTAAGGCAAATTGATATCCGTTTGTGTAGACGAAGAAAGCTCGATTTTCGCTTTTTCGGCCGATTCTTTTAAACGTTGCAATGCGAGTGGATCATTGCGCAAATCAATGCCAGAATCTTTTTTGAATTCATCAACTAAATAATCGATTAAGCGTTTGTCAAAATCTTCACCGCCTAAGAATGTGTCACCGTTCGTCGCCAACACTTCAAATTGATGTTCGCCATCAACCTCGGCAATTTCGATAATTGAAATATCGAATGTACCGCCGCCTAAATCGTATACGGCGATAATGGCATCGCCACGTTTTTTATCCAAACCATAAGCCAAAGCGGCTGCCGTTGGTTCATTGATAATGCGTTTAACTTCGAGTCCGGCAATTCGTCCTGCATCTTTAGTCGCTTGACGTTGTGCATCATTAAAATAAGCCGGCACGGTAATAACCGCTTCGGTGACGGTATAACCTAAATAATCTTCGGCTGTTTTTTTCATTTTACGCAACACTTCAGCGGACACTTGTTGCGGTGCGATTTTTTTACCTTTCGCTTCGACCCACGCATCACCATTATCAGCTTGAACGATTTTGTAAGGCACCATGTCGACGTCGCGATGAACCACATCATCCGAATATTTTCGACCGATCAATCGTTTGATTGCGTACAGCGTGTTTTTAGGGTTCGTCATCGTTTGACGTTTAGCGCTTTGACCGACTAACACTTCGTCGTCGGTGTAAGCAACGATCGACGGGGTCGTACGTTGACCTTCTGAGTTTTCAATAACGCGCGGCACACCGCCTTCCATCACAGCAACGCATGAATTCGTCGTACCTAAGTCGATACCAATAATACTGGCCATGGTTTTACTCCTGTTTTTAATGACTGATGAAAACCATATGGGGATGGTTTTTAGTTTTTCAATGGATTTTCTTCGGGCGACCAACGAAAATATTTTGGTTCTAACGCGAATTCGGGATAAGAGAAAAAAGATATTGAAATGATCACTGCCTTGTGGCGCAATTTGAGTACAAAAAACAAGCGGTTAATAGAAAACGGCGAAAAGAAACGAGCGCAATCAAGTCAATTAAGTATCAGCGAAATAATGACCCTGCTAATTGTATTTCATCAATCCCGCTTTCGAGATTTCAAATCATTTTATATTTTTTACGTTCAAAACAAACTGCGAACGGCATTTCCAGGCTTGCTCAGTTATAATCGATTCGTTGAGTTGTTTAATGATTTGTGGGGGATGGAAACAGAAGAGGAAGCGACCACCTTTCTTGTGTCATGGTGCGAAGAAGTTGAGGAAACAACTATCAATCCGTTTAAACATTTTGCAAAAATGATAAAACTGCACTGGACTGGAATCGTAAATTTTTGCGAGACAGAAATTAATAACGGGATTTTAGAGGGTATTAATAATAAAATTCAGTTGGCCAAAAGAAGAGGCAAGAGGGTATCGATGTACAAAGAATTTTATCAATATGATTTACTTTCTTTGTGGTAAGTTAACATTCGATTACCCACTCGTTTCAACATAGAGCCGTTTTTTATAGGTCAATACCCACTCGATAAATTTTCATCAAATTGGTGTGCCCCTGCTCTCCTAAAATATCACCTTCTGTGATAAGCACGATATCGCCTTTCTCGACAACGTCCAATTGCTGCAATAAGGCAACTGCTCGCGCATTCACTTCTTGTGGCGCTATGCTGGTCAAGTCGAACGCCACAGGATGCACGCCGCGATATAAATTCATCTTACGTTGTGATCCCACATTACGCGTTAAAGCGAAAATCGGGATGCCCGTTCGAATACGAGACATCAGCAAAGGTGTCGAGCCCGTTTCAGTTAAGCACACAATTGCTTTAACATCTAGATGATTAGCGGTGTACATTGCAGCCATAGCAATGGCTTCATCAATTCGTTCGAAACGACATTCCACACGATGCCCAGATTTTTGTGTTTCTGGATCGTTCTCTGCGCCTGTGCAAATCCTTGCCATCGATGAAATAACCAAATCAGGATGATCTCCAGAAGCCGTTTCTGCTGATAACATCACCGCATCCGTGATATCTAACACGGCATTGGCAACATCAAACACTTCTGCGCGTGTCGGAATAGCATTATGAATCATCGTTTCCATCATTTGTGTTGCCGTAATGACGGGTTTGTTCAAAATACGTGCTCGACGAATAATTAATTTTTGCACGCCTGGCAAAGCAGCATCCCCAATTTCAACACCTAAATCGCCTCGGGCGACCATCACCCCATCAGACGCTTGAATAATCTCATCCAATGCGATCGGCTCAACAGCCTCAATACGTTCTAATTTTGCGATAACGCCCGCATTGCTGCCGGCTTCTCGAATTAATTTTTTTGCATATTCCAAATCCGCCGCACAACGCACGAAAGAAATGGCAAAATACTCGACCCCTAAACTGGCTGCAAACACTAAATCAGCTTTATCTTTATCGGTTAAAGCTTCGGCTGATAATCCACCGCCTTGCCGATTGATGCCTTTATTATTCGATAGTTCTCCGCCCACGGTGACAGTACAAATGACTTTTGAACCGTCCACCCGTTTCACCGTCAACACAACGCGGCCATCATCCAACAATAACACGTCGTTCGCTTTAACATCTTGAGGCAGTTTTTTATAATCGATGCCCACAATTTTTTCATCGCCGGCATTACTATCCAAACTGGAATCCAAGGTAAATTCTGCGCCTTCTTCTAAAATCACTTTCGTGTTTTTAAATCGGGCGATACGGATTTTCGGCCCTTGCAAATCAGCCAACACCGCCACTTCTCGACCTAATTTTTTTGATAATTCTCGAATTGTATTAATCCGCCGGGCATGATCTTCATGAGAGCCATGCGAAAAATTCGAACGAAAAACATTCACGCCCGCCAACATCATTTTTTCAATCATGTTGTTTTTATCGCTTGAGGGGCCCATAGTCGCGACAATTTTTGTCGATCGACGAATCACTTTCTGCATTATTTTTTCTCCTTCGCAAAACACGCTTCTAAAACTTCAACTGCTGGTAATTTATCGCCTTCCAAATATTCTAAGAAAGCGCCACCTGCTGTCGAAATATAGGATATATTTTCTTTTATGCCACATTTTTCAATCGCTGCGATCGTATCGCCGCCACCTGCAACGGAATAGGCTGAGCTATTCGCGATACCTTTGCCGACCACATCGGTGCCTTTTGCAAATTGATCCATTTCAAAAGCCCCAACAGGACCATTCCATAAAATCGTTTTCGCATTTTGCAATTGAGCGGCAAATAATTTTGCCGTTTCTGGACCTAAATCTAGAATCATATCGTCAGCGGCCACATCATCGACTTTTTTAACGGCTGAAACCGCTGCTTCTGAAAATTCTTTGGCTACCACCACATCGATAGGTAATGGAATCGATTTGCCTGCTGCTTTTGCCACAATCATCAATCTTTTTGCTTCTTCAACCAAATCGGGTTCATATAAGGATTTTCCAACTGGTTTTCCTGCCGCTGCAAGAAATGTATTAGCAATGCCACCGCCGACAAATAAAACATCCACCATTTTGGTGATCGAGCCGAGCAATTTTAATTTGGTTGAGACTTTCGACCCGCCAACAACCGCCATCAGCGGGCGCGTTGGTCGCTCCATAATACTGCCTAACGCTTCTAATTCCGCGTCGAGCAATAATCCCGCGCAAGCCACTTTTGCATATTTCGCAACACCATAAGTTGACGCTTCTTTTCGATGTGCCGTTGCAAAGGCATCATGAATATAAATATCGCACAATTTCGCCATTTTTTGGGACAATGCATCATCATTTTCTTTTTCGCCCACTAAACAACGCACATTTTCGCACAGCACCACTTCTCCTGGCTTAACTTCAAAACCGCCGTCAATCCAATCTTTAACTAGTGGGACGGGTTGCCCTAATAACTCTGACAATCGCTTCGCGACCGGCGCGAGTGAATTTTCTTCGTCGTACTTTCCTGGCGTTGGGCGCCCCAAATGCGAAATAATGATTACTGCCGCTTTTTCTGCTAGCGCTTTTTTAATCGTAGGCAATGCAGCAACAATACGTGCTTCGCTCTTGATTTTCCCTTCTTTAACAGGAACATTGAGATCTTCTCGAATCAACACACGCTTGTTCGCTAAATTCACTTCCGTCATTTTTAAATAAGCGGCCACTTCTTCTCTCCTCATTTACATTTATTTACAGAAAGGGGCTATTGCAAGCTGAAAATAAAGGGGGCGAATAAATGCCCCCTATAATTTCGTCAAAAGTAGTACGATTACTTTGCTTTCATCATCGCGATCGTCGTATCGATCATGCGATTTGAGAAGCCCCATTCGTTATCATACCAAGCAGAAACCTTAACCAGATTTCCAATCACTTTGGTTAAAGTTGAATCGAAAATTGATGAAGCATCCGTATGATTGAAATCACAAGACACTAACGGTTCGGTATTGTAAACCAAAATACCTTTGAGCTCGCCTTCTGATGCATCTTTCAAAATTTGATTCACTTCTTTAGCATTGGTATCACGTTTTGCTTCAAAAGTTAAATCAACAATGGATACATTCATCGTAGGAACACGAATCGCATACCCGTCTAATAAGCCATTCATTTCTGGTAACACCAAACCAACAGCCGCGGCAGCGCCCGTTTTTGTCGGAATCATTGAAGCGGTTGCTGCGCGAGCCCGACGTAAATCTTTATGTGGCGAATCGATAAGCACTTGATCATTGGTATATGAATGAATCGTCACCATCAATCCACGTACAACACCCAATTTTTGCATCAAGGGTTTAACCATCGGTGCAAGACAGTTCGTTGTGCAAGACGCATTTGAAATAATTTTATCAGAAGCTTTGAGCACTTGGTGGTTAACACCATAAACAATCGTTGCATCCACTTCTGTTCCTGGCGCTGAAATGAGCACTTTCTTCGCGCCCGCCTCTAAATGAGCTTTCGCTTTTGGCCCAGAAACAAAGTGACCCGTACATTCATGCACCACATCAACATTCAATGCTTTCCAAGGCAAATTAGCGGGCTCTTTTTCTTTGTAAACTTTAATCCGATCACCATTCACCACTAAATCACCATTATCGATCTCTACGGTACCCGCAAACTTTCCATGAATTGTATCGTGTTTTAATAAGTAGGCTAACGTTTCTAAATCTCCTAAATCGTTTACCGCAACGATTTCTACTTCTCCACGGCGGTTATGCTCGTAAATCGCTCGTAATACATTGCGGCCAATTCGGCCAAATCCTGAAATGGCTATTTTTACGGCCATGATTTCTCTCCTCTAAATAATTAATTTAATGATTCGACCACCTGCATAATGTGGTCAATCGTCAATCCGCATTCGGCAAATACTTGCTCCGCTGGGGCAGAATCGCCGTAGCGGTCTAAACCTATTACAACGCCCTCATCGCCAACCCATCGATACCACGGCAAACGAGAGCCCGCTTCAACCGCCACGCGTTTTTTAACGGTTGGTGGCAGCACGGCTTTTCGATAAGCTTCGTCTTGTCTTTCAAAGACGTCTATCGATGGCATCGAAACAACCCTGACGCGCTTTCCTCGTTGATTCAGCTGCTTCGCTGCCTCAATCGCTAAGCCGACCTCAGAACCGGTGGCAATGATAATCCTGTCGGGGGCATTTTCGCAATCAAATATTACATATCCACCCCGTTTTATTTGTTCAACTTGTGCCGTCGTGTGCGTCTGCACAGGAACAGCTTGCCGCGATAAAATCAAGGCCATTGGCCCTTCTTTTCGCTCAATGCCAGAAATCCAAGCAACCGCCGTTTCAACCAAATCACAAGGGCGCCAAACGGATAAATTCGGCACAGCACGCAAAGCCGTTAATTGTTCAACGGGTTGATGCGTAGGGCCATCTTCGCCTAATCCTATCGAATCATGTGAATAGACAAAAATAACACGCTGCTTCATGATTGCGGCCATCCGTACAGCATTCGCCGCGTAAGTGTAAAATACCAAGAAAGTTCCGCCATAAGGGATAAAGCCCCCATGCAATGACATCCCATTCATAATAGCCGACATACCAAATTCTCGAACACCATAATGGATATAGCGCCCATCCTGATTTTTTTCAGTGAACGAATGAGCTCCCTTCCATTCCGTTAAATTAGATTCCGTTAAATCGGCGGATCCACCGAGTAACTCAGGTAATGCCGGTCCCAAATTATTCAGAATCACTTGAGACGCCTTACGCGTTGCCATTTTATCCGTATTTTTTAGCGTTTTTTCGATAACTTCCTGACATAATTTTTCCCAATTAGCGGTTAATTGTCGAGCCGAACGCCGCAATAACTCTAAAGCCAAATCGGGATAAGCTTCGCGATAGGCCACAAAACGCACTTCCCATTCTTTTTCAAAAACATCGCCTTTTTTCTTGGCATCATACGCTTCGTAAATTTCTTTCGGGATCTCAAATGGCGCATAAGGCCAATTCAATTGTTGACGCGTCAAAACAATCTCTTCTGCACCCAATGGCGAGCCATGAGAGCTCGCCGTTTTCGCTTTATTTGGCGACCCAAATCCAATCGCCGTATTACAACAAATCAATGTCGGCCGATCGGATTGGCGCGCCTCGACAATAGCTTCTTTAATCGCTTCTGAATCATGCCCATTGACATTGCGAATCACATGCCAATGATAGGCTTCAAATCGCTTGGCCGTATCATCTGTAAACCAATCGCTCACATTCCCATCAATCGAGATTTTATTATCATCCCAAAAAACAATTAATTTATTTAAATTCCAGGTGCCTGCCAGCGCGCACACTTCGTGCGAAACACCTTCCATCAAACAACCATCACCCGCAAATGCATAAGTAAAATGATCGACAATCGGATGTCCTTCGCGGTTAAAATGGGCGGCTAACATTTTTTCAGCGAGCGCCATGCCAACAGCGTTTGCCAAACCTTGCCCCAAAGGGCCTGTCGTT
>MGXH01000053.1 GCA_001801305.1 Gammaproteobacteria bacterium GWE2_42_36 | reverse complement strand
GATGTTGAAGTTAGGTAATATGGCCGATGATCAATCGAAAACGGCTCAAGCGAAAGGTTGGTGGCAGAAATTGGTGAAGCAATACCCGAATGATCCTGCGGCAAAAACAGCGGCGACCAAGCTACAGATGCTCTCTCAAGTAGGGCAATGATGCTTGAAAAGATATTTCTGTTAACTGTCATTTCGAGACGCGAAAGCGTCGAAGCAAGCTAAAATAATCTATCCTTTTCTAGGGGCTTTGTGGATCCCGCAGTCGTTGCCGCGGGATGACGAAGGAGAGACTGGATTGCTTCAGCTTGTTCGTCGTTCACACTCCTTGCAATGACCGTTTTATAGTGTTCCTTTCCTCAGTTCTTAAACTAGATAAAGATAATTTATAGGTAATTATTCACCGCGATCTTGATGATGCAAGAACGTTCAGATTTTGGATGATTTTTCGTCAAAAAGCGCCAAAATAGGGACGTTCCTTAAAAAGCACTGAATAGTTACATTTATAGATGGTAAACTACCACCTATTATGACTGTTAAATATATTCCCTTACATATTCATACTGAATTTTCCATTCTCGATGGGATGGTGCGCGTACCGCAATTGCTTGATGCGGCGATGACGCGTGAATTTCCGGCAATTGCTGTTACGGAACAAATGAATTTATTCAGTACCGTTAAATTTTACCGTGATGCGGTTGAGGCAGGCATTAAACCGATCATCGGTGCGGAGTTGTGGATCGAAAATCAGGCGCACCCTGATCACCCTTTTAGTTTGGTGGCATTATGTCAGAATCAATCGGGCTATAAAAATCTCATTCAACTCATTTCTCGCGCGTATGTTGAAAATCAGCAGCGTGGTAAAGCGATTGTTAAACGAGACTGGTTGCCGCTTCATGCGGATGGATTGCTGATCTTATCCGGTGGACTTGCAGGTGATATTGCCCAAGCAATTTTAGCCGATAAAAAAGAGGCCGCTCAAACGTTATTAAAAAGCTACCAACAGCTTTATCCTGACCGTTTTTATTTAGAATTACAACGTGTTGGATTGCCTCAAGAAGAAATTTATATTCGAGAAGTGTTATTGTTATCTGAACGTTATCAAGTCCCCGTTGTTGCAACGAATAACGTGCGATTTTTAGATCGAGACGATTTTGAAGCGCATGAAGCGCGTGTTTGTATCCATGGGGGATGGCAGCTAAATGATGCGCATCGGCCACGAGAATATACGGAACAACAATATTTACGCACCGCCGATGAAATGATCGATTTATTTTCCGATATCCCTGTGGCTATTCAAAACACGGTCGAGATTGCAAAACGCTGTAATTTTCAACTGACTTTGGGTAAAATTTTTCTGCCGAATTTTCCAGTGCCTGAGCCGGGACTTTCGTTAGATGCTTATTTTCAAAAAGTGTCACGTGCCGGATTAGATGCGAGACTTCGTGTTATTTTAGACTTCAATTCTGATCGACTCGCAGAGAAAAGGCGTCCTTATGATGAGCGATTAGCGTATGAGCTTCAAGTCATACAACAAATGGGTTTTACCGGTTATTTTTTAATTGTGGCCGATTTTATTCAATGGTCGAAGAATAATGGCGTGCCGGTGGGGCCAGGTCGAGGGTCAGGCGCCGGGTCTTTGGTTGCTTATGCATTAAACATTACTGATTTAGATCCTTTGCAGTTTGATTTGCTGTTTGAGCGCTTTTTAAATCCAGAACGAATTTCCATGCCTGACTTTGATATTGATTTTTGTATGGAAGGTCGCGATCGCGTGATTGATTACGTCGCGCACAAATATGGTCGACAAAGCGTTTCACAAATTATCACTTATGGCACGATGGCGGCGAAAGCGGTCGTGCGCGATGTGGGGCGTGTGTTAGGTCACAATTATGGTTTTGTCGATAAAATTGCCAAACTCATTCCGTTTGAATTAGGGATGACGTTAAATCATGCCTTAGAAGTCGAGCCTTTATTGCGTCAACGTTATGACGAGGAAGAAGAAGTTCGGTTGCTCATTGACCTCGCGAAAAAATTGGAAGGGGTGACGCGTAATGCGGGCAAACATGCTGGGGGGGTAGTGATTGCACCGACGTTGCTCACTGATTTTACGCCACTGTATTGTGAGCCGAATGGCACGAGCTTGATGACGCAATTTGATAAAGATGATGTTGAAGCGATCGGTCTCGTGAAATTTGATTTTTTAGGTTTACGTACGCTGACGATTATCAATTGGGCAGTCCAAGCGATCAATCAAAAACGCGCACAAACATCATTACCGCCGATCGATATTTTATTGATTCCCCTAGACGATCAAAAAACTTTCAAACTCCTAAAAGCGTGTCAGACAACGGCTGTATTTCAATTGGAATCCCGCGGTATGAAAGATTTAGTGAAGCGATTAAGACCCGATCATTTTGAAGAAATTATTGCGTTGGTCGCGTTATTTCGTCCAGGTCCATTACAGTCCGGGATGGTCGAGGATTTTATCAGTCGAAAACACGGCCGTGCGCGCGTCGAATATCTGCATGAAGCATTAAAACCGATTTTAAAAACAACGTACGGCGTTATTTTATATCAAGAACAAGTGATGCAAATTGCACGAGTGCTCGCCGGCTATACGCTCGGTCAAGCGGATTTATTGCGGAAGGCAATGGGCAAAAAGAAAGCCGAAGTGATGGCCGAACAACGTGCGATTTTTGTCGAAGGCGCTTCAAAAAATGGCATTCGAGAAGATATTGCGACCAATATTTTTAATTTGATGGAAAAATTCGCTGGCTATGGATTTAACAAATCACATTCAGCGGCGTACGCATTGATTGCCTATCAAACGGCGTGGTTGAAAGCGCATTATCCCGCGGAATTTATGGCGGCTGTTTTATCCGCTGATATGAATAATACCGATAAAGTGGTCAATTTTATTGAAGAATGTATTTCAATGGGCTTAACAGTATTACCCCCCAGTATCAATGACAGTCGTTATCAATTTTTTGTTCAAGACGAAAAAATCGTGTATGGGTTGGGCGCGATTAAAGGCGTTGGTGAAGCAGCTATTGAAAGTATATTAGCTATTCGGGATACGAACGGACCTTTTCAAAGCTTATTTGATTTTTGCAAGCGTGTTGATTTGCGCAAAGTGAATAAACGTGTGATAGAAGCCTTGATTAAATCGGGTAGTTTCGATGAGTTTGGTGCGCATCGCGCGGCGTTGCTTTCGACGATGGAAGAAGCGACAAAAGCTGCTGAACAACATTTGCAGAATCATTCACAGGGCCAACAAGATTTATTTGGGAGTGTTGTTGAGTCAGGCGAGCATTATACGCCGACCTATGCTGATTGCGCCGAGTGGTCGCGCAAATTGATTTTAACGTCGGAAAAAGAAACGTTGGGATGGTATTTAAGTGGTCATCCCATTGAAATGTATGAAAAAGAATTACCCGCCATGGTGACCGCATCTATCGGCCAACTGCATTTGTCGACGAGTGGGATGGTAACCTTAGGCGGATTGATTTCAGATATACGTATCGTGAACACAAAACGGGGCGATCGCATGGCGATTGTTACGTTATACGATCGTACAGGTAAAATTGAAGTCGTCGTTTTTTCAGATGTATTTGAAAGTGCGCGAAAATTATTGGTGCCTGATCAGGTTTTGATTGTCGAGGGTGAAGTCAGTGTCGATGATTTTTCTGGCCACTATCGTATCAGCGCTAGAAAATTATTTTCGATTGAAAAAATGCGGGAAATTTATGCGAAATACTTATTGATTACGATCGATGCGGCCACCGTTGAAAAAGGATTTGCTGAAAAATTAACGCAAGTGATAAAGCCCTTTGCGGGCGGGGATTGTCCGATTTGTTTGGCGTATAAACAGAAACAAGCACGGGCTTTATTGCCGCTCGGCCAGGAATGGCGTGTGATGCCTTCGGATGAATTGTTGGAACGATTACGAGAATTTTTTCCGGCTAGCGTAGTCGAGATGGTGTATGTTTAAATGGGATGATCACAAGGACTGAACTGTTTCATTCAGAAATTGTCATCCCGCGACTTGATTGCGGGATTGTTTTGATTGGGCACGCGCAGCGTGCCCCTACACAAAACCATTCGCACGGATTATGCTTATTCTGTGCGATGAACGCTTATAGGGGCACGTTGTGCGTGCCTCTGATGAAAAAACCTAGGAGGTACTCCATGCATATTCGTTCTTTTGAACAATACAAACCGCAAATAGCGGAAAGCGCATACGTTGACCCAATGGCATCAGTGATTGGACAAGTGATTTTATCGGAGGATAGTTCTATTTGGCCAATGACTGTATTGCGCGGCGATTTAAACGCAATCGAAATTGGGGCGAGAAGTAATGTGCAAGATGGTTCCGTGTTACATGTCGTGCCAGACTATGTGTATTGCCCAGGCGGATTGAAAGTCATTCTAGGAGAAGATGTCACCATCGGTCATGGTGTGATTTTGCATGGTTGTACTATTGGTGATCGATGTTTGATTGGGATGAATTCGACGGTGTTAGATGGTGCCGTGATCGAAGACGAAGTGATTGTCGGTGCGAATAGTTTAGTTTCCCCGAAGAAAATTTTAAAAAAAGGATTTTTATATTTTGGGAATCCACTCAAAGAAGTACGTGAATTGAAACCGGTCGAAATCGAGCAAATTAAATATAATGCCGCGCTTTATGTGGAATTAAAGAATCGGTTTTTGTAATTAATCTGAATGCTGGCTACACTCATGCGCTGTATTCTATTCAATACAACAATCAATAATTTTTTTAACAAGTCCGCCGAGTTTGCCAAATAGGGTTGTTGAAACAGAGGCCTCTTGCTGCTCTTGAATAAAACCTAAATTTAAGCCCCAAAACAAGGCGTAAAGATCATAAGCCGTTTGAAAACGTGAATAAGCCGTTGATGGGTTTGTGCCCATTAAGTGGAATCCTGTTTGCATGAGGTGCATTGAGGTGGCCATCAAATGTTTTGAAATACACCAGACTTCTCCTTCATAACGTCGAATCAGTTTTTGCATTAACTGTTTTCGAATTTCTCGAAAACGAGAAAGCGAATCATAATAGGTGGAGTTGTTTGATCGCGCGCCTAAAATAAAAAACTCTTCTTCGAGTGCAATTAAATTCATGATACCAATCGTTAGATCTTGATCGGCCGACAAATCCAATGGGTTTTGTTTTTGTGTGGTATCGAACTGTTCGATGAGCGTTTGCACATTCGGGATAGGGATTTCACGCGATGCGAGTTCGGGTGTCGAATCAGTGGATGCAGTGATTGTTGCAGAAAGATGGACGTATTGATCGAGTTGTTGATTAAGCCTTTGTAAAGAAGTTGCCTCAATTATCGGCGGAGTTTTTTCAACATAATTATGTTGCATCGAAAAAAATACTTGTAGCAATTCATAGGCTTTTTGAAACAAATCGTGTGCAGCTGGTTGATGATTTAAACTGAATTGTTTTGTGCCGACTTCCATGAGGCGCATGCTGGCGGCGAGAATTTTTAATGAGATTGAATGCGATATGCTGGGGATATTTAATTCATTCAATAACGATTCAGCAATCGGTCGAATTGTTGAAATAATATCGTAATAACTCGTTTTGTGTGTTTTCGCTCCGCTGTAGGCCAGGTGTTCTTCGATAGCGATTAAATTCATGACGGCCATGGTCAATTCATGGGTTTCCTCAGGAGGGATCATTGATGTATAGAGTCCCGCTAAATTCAAATCGGATAGCGCGGACATTTCTAATTCAGCCATGATGAACTCGCGTGATGAAATAAAACACGATACTCAAGAGGATGAGCGGTGCAATAGGCATCGCCACTTTTTCAAACGGGAAGTGGGCTTTTCCGCCATTTTTTTTCTTACAGAAAAAATAGGCGAAACTGCCGCCTAAAAACACAAGGCTGCCGATGATCGTGCCGAGTAGAATTTTATCAATGCCCCACAGCATATTAAAAGGATGACCGATTATTCCATGATAACGTAAGGGGAGTAATACCAACGCGTAATAACCCACAATAATTAAAAGATAAAGACCGGTAAAATGAATCTTTTTTTTCTGGCACCACGTCATTGTCCATAAAATCAGAGAAACAATTAAGCCGCCAACCCATAAACCTGTGACGGAGTCATCAATGCCGAGCCATCGCGATAAGCCGATGCCAGCACCGACAGCAATGGTGCAAATGGGGCAAATAGCGAAGGCGCTGGTGGGCAGCAGCAATGAGAATAATAAGATTAGGATTGAGGGCGAGGCGTGTGTAGAAAAGGCGAAGCATTTCCCCGTCGAGCGACCGGTAGGGATGCGGGGCTGGGGCGATTCGCCATGGATGGCTGCTCGGGAAAGCATTGAGGGGCGTGGTATCGCTGCGTGATTCGGATTATTTTTCTGGATTCCGCAGTCAAGCCGTGGGGTGACGATGAATTTGTTCGTTTCATGATCGCTCATGGATTTTTTAGCCAAATTTTCATTCATAAATTTTCGCTAGGGGTTTTGTTGAAAAAATCGATGATAGGCTGAACCCCGATATAACAAGTTTGCTGAGCCCATAGCAAGGGCACCACTAAGTCATTGGAAGACAAATTGCAGCGTTTTGCTACCGTCAAATATTCGGTTAAATTATCTCTTGAATGGGTGATTTCTTTCATGACTAAATGAGTTTTTTGAGCGATGTTGTGCGAGTAAATAAATTCTTTTACCGTGGCGCAATGAGGGCAATTCGCACTGTAATATAAAATCAAATCTGTTTTCAGCGGTGGACGTTGTGAGGAGTGGAATAATTCATAACCGATGAAGAAGAGGGCTATGGCGAATACGATATAGATTAAATTTCGCGTAAGCATATTCATAACGACAGGTCTCCTTTGAGTAAACCTTCCGTGTGAGAAGTTTCCGCGAGTTTTTTTAATTGCTGCGGAATGTTTAAAAAGGTAATTTGTTTATTCTCTTGTCGTGCGGCGCGTATCCATTCGATCAATAACGCAAGTGCAGCGCTATCAGTTTGTGTTACAGCGTCGAGATCAATCGTTAAAACATCGGAAGTTGCTTGTCGCATCCAAGTTCGACCCTCTTTGAATAAGAGCGGCGTTGTCGAAAAAGTTAATTCACCTTGAATGATGAGGCGATTGTTATCGATTAAAAAATGAATGCTGGGCGTTTTCATGATCGTTCAGAACTTTTTTGTTGATGACGTTGTTGTAAATCTTCTGCAATTTGCCCCACCGTTTTACCTTGCGATAATTCAGCCGAGAGTTGTGATCGAAAACTTTGCAATAGACTCACACCTTCGACATTTAAATCATAAACTTTCCATTCCCCATTGAGTAAAGCGAGTCGATAATTCACGGGAACAGAGGGGCCGTCCGTACGAATAATGTCACTGCTGATTTCTACGGTGCGCTTGCCAGCATAACCACCGCGCAGCGGATGAAATTTGATGGTTTCATCTGTATAAGCATTTAAAGCGCCCGAATACGTTCGGATAATGACGTCTTTAAAAGCTTGCGTGAATGCTTTTTGTTCGGCAGGTGTTGCATTTTGCCAGGCTTCTCTGCCGAGTACGCTGCGAGACATCCCAGCAACATCCGCGTGTGGAACGAGGATTCTATTCGTAAGTTGATAAATGAGTGATGGATCTTTTTTCAGATTCGGGCGTTCTTTTTTTAAAGCCGAGATCATCTGATCTGAAACAGATTGCAACATCGCCATGGGATCTTGCGCGCTAGCAGCGATGGCAAAACTGCAGTACAAGCCGATCAGTAAAGTAATAATCAAACGTTTCATGGGGATTCCTTGTTTTTATCTGGGTTTTTAAGGCTAAATAATAGCTGGCCGATTAAATTTTGCAAGATGAGCGCTTGATTCGTATTTTCAATTTCACCGCCATTTTTTAAGAAAGTTTCATCAAAGCCGGGCGTGATACTAATGTAATTAGCACCTAATAATCCGGCAGTAAAGATATTGGCGGTTGAGTCAGTCGGGATGCGATCAGAGGCGTTGTCGATCTCCATCGTGATGACCGCTTTAAAATCTTGCGGATTTAGATCAATCGTCGTGACGCGTCCGATTTTTACGCCGGCAATGGTCACAGGTGCCCGCACTTTTAAATCGCCGATATTCGTGAAAGCCGCTTTTATTTGATAGGTGCTGCTTTCAGAGAAAGTGGTGAGTCCACTGACTTTAATGGCTAAAAAGACGAGCGCCGCAATGCCGGCGATCATAAAAATCCCAACAATAAAATCCGTGTACCGTTGTTTTGCCATTTACCATCCTCCCATCATCATAGCAGTTAATACGAAATCTAAACCCAAAATTACTAACGAAGAATAAACGACAGTGCGAGTTGTTGCCCGACTAATTCCTTCAGCTGTTGGAACGCAATCATACCCTTGAAAAATGGCAATCCACGTGATCGCAAAACCGAATACGATGCTTTTGATAATACCATTGATAATATCAATGCGGAAATCGACGTTCGATTGCATGCCAGACCAAAAGGCTCCATTATCAACCCCCAGCCAGCGAACACCAACCAGATAGCCCCCGTAAATTGCAATCGTGGTGAAGATCACTGCCAGCACGGGCACAGAAAGAAAGCCGCCCCAAAAACGAGGGGCAATCACGCGGCGTAGCGGATCGACTGCCATCATCTCCATGCTCGAGAGTTGATCCGTGGCTTTCATTAAACCAATTTCAGCGGTGAGGGCGGAACCGGCTCGACCGGCGAATAAAATGGCGGATACAACCGGACCTAATTCACGAGTGATGCTGAGTGCTACCAATTGGCCGAGGGCAGGGGTTGTGCCAAATTTTTCGAGTACATTGTAGCCTTGAAGGCTCACGACCATGCCGATAAACAATCCAGAAACTAAAATAATAATCAGTGACAAAACGCCTTCACTATAAATTTGTTCGACGAGCGCTGGAAATCCGTGTCTGAAATTCGGTTTTCGAATGATGGATCGAACGAGCAACCAGCCCGATCGGCCTATCGCTTCGCAGATGTGAATGCCCGCTTTCCCCAAGCGTGCGATAAAAGCTATCATGGTCGGTCTTCCTCAAACAAATCGTCTTCTAATGTATTGCAAGGATAATTAAAGGGCACTGGGCCGTCGGGCAATCCTTTTAAAAACTGATTCACGTTTTCAGCTGATGAGTTTTGTAATGTTTCTGGCGAACCGTGACCAATAATTTTCCCATCCGCCAGTAAATAAATATAATCCGCGATACTCGCTGTTTCGGGGACATCATGTGATACGATAATGCTGGTTGTGCCTAAGGTGTCATTGATTGTTTTAATCAATTTAACCAATACGCCCATCGTAATAGGGTCTTGGCCGGTGAAGGGCTCGTCGTACATAATCAATTGCGGATCGAGCGCCAGGGCGCGGGCAAGGGCAACGCGTCTAGCCATCCCGCCCGATAATTCACTGGGCATTAAATGACGTGCACCGCGCAAACCCACGGCTTCGAGCTTTAAGAGCACGAGGTCGTAAATCATGCTTTCGGGTAAGCGATAATTTTCACGAATTGGAAAAGCGACATTGTCGAATACCGACAGGTTCGTAAATAATGCACCGCTCTGAAACAGCATACCCATTTTTCGTCGTGCTTTATAGAGTTCTGAGCGTGACAATTGGTGGATGGCTTGTCCGTCTACATCAACGGTGCCTTGGTCGGGCGTTAGCTGTGCGCCAATCAATCGCAATAACGTGGTTTTGCCGGTGCCGCTCGGGCCCATGATCGCTGTAATCTTTCCACGAGGAATATCTAAATCAACGCCATCAAAAATAACGCGATCTCGATAATGAAACTGTAAATTGCGAATTGTGACGAAGTTTTCAAGCATGGTGATAATATTAGCTGAAAATGGTTAGGAACTCACCTGTTTTTAATTGGTCGGAGTGACTGGACTTGAACCAGCGACCCCTGCTTCCCGAAAGCAGTGCTCTACCAAACTGAGCTACACTCCGACATTTAAAAGCGGCTTAGTGTAATCGAAGGGTTTTTGTTCTGCAATGAAATAACTGATAAAATGATTTGAATTTCACAATGAATGCGGACATGCGCTATACTTTGAAAATTATTGTTATGTGATTTTTGACAATAGACAGAGTAAATTTTAATCGTAAAATGATGAAGGATTGATCGAATGGCCATTTTTTTACCTATACATCCCGAGAATCCACAATCCCGTTTGATTAAGCAAGCAGTCGATATTATTCAACAAGGTGGTGTGGTTATTTATCCGACTGATTCCGGTTACGCCTTAGGTTGTCAGCTCGATGACAAAGCCGCCGCTGATCGTATTCGCCAAATTCGTCAATTACCAGAAAAACACCATTTTACATTGATGTGTCGCGATCTTTCTGAAATTGCAACCTATGCCGTGGTGGATAATAGCACTTATCGATTATTAAAAGCGCACACGCCAGGCGCGTATACGTTTTTATTAAAAGCAACGCCTGAAGTGCCCAGGCGATTACAACATCCTAAACGCAAAAGCATTGGCATTCGTGTGCCGGATTGCAGAATCGCTTTAGATTTATTGACGATGTTAAATGAACCTCTCATGAGCGTGAGCTTGATTATGCCGCAAGAAACAGATCCCTTGTTTGATCCTGAAGAAATTCACGAGCGCTTGCAGGGAGTGGTTGATGTGATTATTGATGGTGGTTATGCGGGTTTGAAGTCAACCTCTGTGATTGATTTGTATCAAAACGGCCAGCCTGTGATTGTGCGTGAAGGGTCGGGTGATTTAACCGATTTTCGATAAAAACAGGCTTGTTTCTCGTTATTTCTCGTGATATTTTGTCATTCTCCTTTCGATTGTTTTCTTTTTTTCGGTTTTATTTTTTTAATATAATTTTTTGAATTCCGCCGTCAAGCGGCGGGATGACGAATGGATATTTTATTGGAAAACAGCCATGAAAAACTTACGGGTTCAACAAATCGGATTTACCTTGATTGAAGTGTTGGTCGCTATCGCTTTGTTGATGATTGTGTTGGTGACTTTCATGGATTATCAATTCGCCGCATTAAAAATAGCACAACAATCCTATTTTCAAATAATCGCGGCCGAGCAATTGCAGGGGTTAGTCATGCTGTTGCGCGCATTTCCGGACAATAATACGGCGGTTATTCAATCATGGAAATCCGAAGTCAGTAGGCAGTTGCCAGATTTTCAGTTTGATCTATCCGGTGATGGCAATCCATTTGCCGCAGCAATTTTTTGGCGTGCTCGGGAAATGTCAACTTGGCGCTGTGATGACCCCGTTCAATTAAACCGTTCTTGTTTTATGTTGAGAATGACGACATGAAAATGACCTGTTTTCGAGGATTTTCTCTGATTGAATTATTATGCGCGATGAGTATGGGATTAGGGATATTAGCCACCTTATCGGCGGTATTTTTATTTTATCAGCGTGTCAATGAAGAAACGAAAACGCGGGTGATGGTGAATGACCATTTGCGTTATGCCGGATTTTATTTGAAAGATAGTATCGCTAGCGCTGGTTTTATCGGGTGTCATCGATTCACCGCTCATTTTCCCTTGATCAATAATGGCGTCATGAAAGAAGACCAATTGCATTGGGATCAGATGCTGAAAGTATATACGGGCGCGCAAAATCCGTGGTTATTGCCGACGCATGAGGATGTGATTGAAGTGCATGCCCTGTCGACACTAACAGCGCATTTGCTGCAGGCAACTGACCCTACTCATCCAGTGGTCGTTAGTTTAGATCAGCCTTTTGAAGTGGGGGACGATGTGTTAATTGCTGATTGTCATCACGCTGAAACGTTACAAGTGCAATCGGTCAAAATTATTCCGGGCGTGCAACAAACATTAACATTCACACAACCATTTCAAGGTGATTTTTCAGCGAATGCTGTTATCGGACTGTTGGTGACAAAGATTTTTTTTATTCAAAACACTTCACGAAAAGACATCACCGGCGCGTTAATTCCAGCGTTGTATGAAATGAATGCCGCAGGTGAAAAATCAGAAGTGGTGGCGGGCATTAAAACACTGCAAGTTACCGCTTATTTAAGACATTTTGAGGCGGTGTTAGCCAATCAGGTAGTTGATGGTACTTCAATTCCCGTCTTGCGAATTGATTTGATGGCATTTTCGCGCAGCGAATCTTTAGTTAATTTATCGCCCATTGAAAAGCCATTGTCGATTTTTATTGCGATAGGAGATGGGTATGTTACACCCTGATCAGCGAGGCAGTGTGTTATGGTTGGTTTTGCTATTGATCAATGCGATTGCGCTTTTGATGGTCATGAGCACAGAAATGATCGAACTGGAATCGAAATTAAGCGCTCATTATTTTGAATTGATCGAACATCAAACAATCTCATTTTCAGTCGTGCAAATAATCTATCAAAAATTTTCACATCACGAAGTCGTCGATTGTCTTGATTTACCCAGTGTTGTGATTGTGCCGATTAAAGCTGATGCGGTTTGGTGGCATACCGCCGTGGGTATTTGTCGAGATTTTTTTCAAGGACAGGCTGTTCAATATCTTTTTGAGCAATGGGAAGAATCGCCGTGTGAAACGTTGGACGGTCAACATACCGTTCAATTTTGGCGGGCAACGGTACGTATCGAAGAGCCGTCAGATTTAATGCCACCTTATTTTGT
>MGXH01000052.1 GCA_001801305.1 Gammaproteobacteria bacterium GWE2_42_36 | reverse complement strand
CCCTGCCGTGTGAAGGCAGTGCTCTACCGCTGAGCTAATCGCCCTTTTTTGCAAAGAGAGCGCATTCTACGGATAGTTCAAAAGAGGGTCAAATGTTATTTTAGGATAACGCTTTGTTCGTTGCTATCGAGCGGGCAACGTGGGCGAATTCATTTTGGCGCCTCTTTATTTTCTTTTTCTGAAAACTGCAAAACTCATGGTATAGTAGCGGCGTTTTGATTTTACGGGGTTTTTCATGGCAAAAAGTTTGTTTCGATCCACGGGTGTTGTGATTGCAAATACGGGTATTTCGCGTGTTTTAGGGTTTGCTCGCACCGTGGTTTTTGCGCATTTTTTTGGCGCAATGGCCGGGATGGATGCCTTTTTAATTGCTTTTCGTATTCCGAATTTAATGCGAAAAATATTTGCTGAAGGGGCGTTTTCGCAGGCATTCGTGCCCGTTTTGTCGGAGTATCGACAAACACAAGAGATGGCCGTGATCAAACGATTTTTGAATGATATGGCCGGTACATTGGGCGTTTCGTTACTATTGATTACCGCGCTTTTTATGATTGCTTCGCCGTGGCTCGTGAGTGCTTTTGCCCCTGGATTTGCGCATACGGGCGATCGATTTGTATATGCATCGGACATGTTGCGTATCACAACGCCATATATGCTTTTCATTTCGCTTACCGCGTTATGTGGCGCGATTTTAAATACCTATGATGATTTTGGTGCGCCTTCCTTTAATCCGGTTTTATTAAATATCGTGTTGATTGGCATGGCGTTTTTATCACCTTATTTTCGTATTCCGATTTACGCGTTAGCGTGGGGTACGTTTATCGCCGGTATCGTGCAGCTGTTATTTTTGTTGCCATTTTTACAGCGCCGTAATTTATTACCGATACCTCATATTTCTTTTGCTGATCCGGGTGTTCGCAAAGTGCTCACGCTTGTTGTTCCGGCAATTGTGGGTGTCTCTGTGTCTCAAGTGAGCATTATTATCGATAATATTTTCGCTTCGTTTTTAAAAGTGGGCAGCGTGTCTTGGTTGTTTTATTCCGATCGCATCACGGGTCTTCCGTTAGGTGTTTTTGCCGTGGCGATTGCAACAGTCATTTTACCAAAGCTTGCGAGACAACATACGGATAAAGACACTGTTGCTTATTCAAAGACACTCGATTGGTCATTGCGCATCCTGATTTTAATTGGCGTTCCCGCATCATTAGGCGTCTTCGCTTTAGCAGGTCCGGTTGTAGCGACTTTGTTTCAGTACGGGCAATTTACGCCATACGATGTGTTGATGGCGAAACGCAGTGTGATGGCGTTTGCTGTGGGGATACAAGCGTTCATGTTGATTAAGATATTGGCATCGGGCTTCTATGCGCAACAAAACATCAAGACACCGGTAAAAATAGCTATTATTGCTATTACGACAAATATTATTTGTAATTTTATTTTAATTTTCCCGCTGGCACATGCGGGACTGGCTTTATCGACATCGATCGCCGGTTTTGTGAATGCGGGATTATTATTATTTGTGCTACTTCGTCAAAAAATTTATTTGCCACAACCGGGGTGGATGCTTTATGGTATGCGCCTTGCGATCGCGACGATTGCGATGATGTCTTTTTTATGGTGGGGATCGGGCGATTTATCGGTTTGGTTCCAACATCATTGGTTTTGGCGAGGATTGCATTTAGCGATATTATTAAGTGGTGCGATGGTGATTTATTTCGGCTGCTTATTAGCGACAGGTTTAAGAGTCTCGCACTTTAAAGAAACGTGATGTTGTGCGAATGAGTTAACAGGAGAGGTACCGAAGTGGCCATAACGGCGCCGACTCGAAATCGGATGGGGGGCGAAAGCCTCCACGCGGGTTCGACTCCCGCCCTCTCCGCCAGCTTTCGCCAAGGCTGTGGTAGACACAGACGACCAGCACGGATATGCCCCGGGCTGGGAGATGAGAGTCCATCAATTTAACGAACGGGTCGTGTGCGACTACTTTTTTGCAAGATTCCGCGGCTTGACAAAGTTCACCTCGTGAGCGAAACCAATAAGGCCAATCCCAATCGCTTGTCTTCCGTTATCCAGAACCCAGGTTTGTAAGGACTTAGTTTTGATAATAATCACCCCAACGCATTAGGCAGCGTGAGGTGACTGAAATCTAACGTAAAAGGATTAGTCGTATTATTGAAACTGAGTGTCATGCTGGCGGAAAGACCACTTTTATCAAAAACTAACTGATACGTTTTCGGATCGTCCGTCGTCACAATATGACATTCTTGTAGTAATCTAAACCAAGCCCAAGTACCCGTTTTTTGTAGCACTTCTTGCTGGCCATTTTTATTTTCCAGCGTAATTTGTGCGGCTTGTGTATTAGTTTTGTCGGGCCAAGTGAATGAAGCCGGAGTGGAGTTGCTGCTGAAAGTGAATTGTTGAGCCCCTAAGGCAATGGTTATTTTAGACACATTATCTTCAAAGGCTGCTGGCTTTAACGTGAAGGGGACCGATGGATGACTTTCATTATGCATAAAAAAGGCTTCTTGCACGGTGTGAATTTGTTGGAATAATTGCAAAGTGGTCTCTGAGAAACTTAATTGGTAACCATCGAGGGTTTTAAATTTCCAAGGGACGCTTGTCGTGTCGACAAAAGCACTGAGATAATGTTCAAAAAAATCATCCAACAAACCATGCGGCGCAAAAAAGTAATCAAAGCTGTCTAAACTAATGTCATTCGTTGCGGTTGGATATAAAGGGTATTTATCTGCACATTGTGCTTGATAAGGAATGGTGACCGCATTTTGCCATTGTTGATTGATGTAATTTTTTGTTTGCATTAAAGAGGCTTGCCAGGTATTGGCCGCAATTGTATAGAGCCAGCTTTTTAGAGGTTCTGGATATTGGGAGGACAAATGGATTAACTGTGAAATGGTATCGTGATAACCCTGATTGCGAATACGGTTAGCTGAAAAATCAAAAGCAGCGGCGCCGGAAGTGTCTAAATTGAGTTGATTGTTCATGTCCTGACGGAGTTGATCAATGGCTGTAATCGCGTTGTCCATGCTGTGATTTGTTGTGAGCGCGCTCATCATTTTTAATTCGGGACTGATGGCTAAAACAGCTTCCGGTAAATTGTGCTGCATGAGCGTGAGCAGTTGTAATAATAACGATCGATCTCCTGTCAATAAAACGAGAGCTTGATTGAGTTGGTCGGGTGTAGAAAAAGGAGCGATCGTGATGTTGTTTAAAAAATCCTGCCAAGCATTTGCGTAGTCCGAATAATATCGGGATATAACTGCCTGTGTAATAGAAGATACAGAGGTTGTCGATTGAGCGGTTATTTTACCGAGAATGGCATTTCCTTGGGCCGACTCTTTCGCCGATTGATTCGCTAATTGTTGTATATGATCGAGGGGCACCGCGGTGGTATATTTTTCAGGAATGGTTATCGCCGGGTTTTGAAAAGCAAAGACTGCAGTGATTTGTTTGTTTTGCGTTAAGTTGAGCGAGAGGGTTTGATGTATGCCCAATTGATCATTAAAAATAAGGTACGCGAGATCATTGATTGGCAGTTGAGAGAGTTGAGTGCGAATATGGCTAATCAAAGTTGGGTCAGGCGTAATAAAAGTCGGTTGTGAAAAAATATCGGTTAAATACGGTAAAAAAACTTCTCTCTGTCCATCAAGTAAGTGCAGTCGCCAAATCTCCCGAGTTAGTGTGGTTAAATAATTGGCATCGTATGTTTCGAGGCGGCTGATCATTAGGTAGGCTTTCAATGTTTTATAAACCAAGGTAGGAGAGGAGGCGGGGTCGTTCAGCGTAGAGATGAAATCTTGAGTGATAAATGGCCATAGTAAAGCTTGAATTTGTTGGTGATAAATGGTCAATGTTTGTTGTTGTAGTTGTTGCACCGCTCTATCCGGGCCGGATAAAAATTTAAAGGGGCCAGAGTGCTCCGGAATAGATAATAATAATTTTTTGATGGAGGCCAACGCCTCGAGGCGATCTTGAATAGGGGCATTGGGGGATAAGTTCTGCCATGCAGGGGCGTTGGTTGCGAGCGTTAATTGTAGTTGATTCAATAAGCGAACTTGTTCTCTGAAATTGATTAAATATATCGCGAAGCTGCTCACAATAGCGCCGATGACTAATAAACGTAAAATAATTGCTAGGCTGTTTTTGTGATCATAGGGTATCGATTTTCGTGCAAGCGGAAAAGTATCTTGCAGAATCCATTGGGATAATAAATCGTGCACAAAAAAACTTTTGCGACAAGATTGTTGTACGTGAATCAGCGATGTGCCCAGCGAATAGTCGATACTGTCTTCTTCTGTGGGTAGGATAGAGGCTTTTTGAATCGCCGAGGTAAAAAAAACGCCGGCCATTGATTGTTTGAATGGTTCCAGTTCATGTAATAAAGAGATTACTTTTTGTCTTAAGAGTGGGAATTGAAACGCAAACTCGCTGATCAGCAGTCGTTGATTGCCATTTAATTCTTGTTGAAGGCGGGGAAGGAGTTGTTGTTGTAATCGTTTGTTGAGCGAATGAAAAGCAGGGTTGAATTGTTCGACAGGCGAGTGAGCCGTTTGTTGAAAAGGAATGCCCCATACTTGGTATCGCTCATCACGGCAGAGTGTGGAGAAAAACTCTCGAAAGCCAGACATCAAATCGCATTTGTTGATCACCAAAAAGAGTGGAATATCTTGTTTGAAGGCTTGCTGTAAGAGCGTTAATTGTTTTTTTAAGGGAGCCAATAAGGCTAATTGTTTATGTCGAGGGGCGTGCCAAATATCAGCGAGGCTTAAAGTTAAAATAATGCCCTGAGGCGCTTTGCGTAAGCGTTTTTTCAGTAATCGTGCCAATAACGTTTGTTGTGCGAAGAAATATTTATGCGGTGCGGTGACTGTTCCAGCCATATCCAAATAAATAGCGTTTGAGGAAACGGACCAGTCGATACTTTTGGTGGGCGCGGGTGACTCGTTAGGCGTTATTTTTTTTTCAAATGAATATTTTATATTCGCCGTGTGTAATAGACTGGTTTTACCTGCATAACGAGGGCCGACGAGTAAAAAATAAGGGCGATCGAGCAGTTTTTTTCTCTCTAAAAAAGCCAAGGTACCTTTTTGTTGTTGAGCGAATCGTTTTAATTCGGGGATTGAGCGGCAATGTTTTTTTAACCAAGCGATCATGTCACGATACCATCTGAGTGATTTTTTGTAGTTGGAGCACAATCGAGCCCCCACAAATTTGTAATAAATAACGAAATAAGAAGTCAATCCCGATTAAGCAGACAATCCCGATTAAAAGAACAGCCCACCACGGAAGACGTTTGTTTGTTTTTTTGTGTGCTAATGGCGGGGTGAATTTGATGTCGGGAGAAAGTTTTTTGTCGAATTCTCCTCGATAAATCTGAATAAGCTGATAAGTATGCTGCATGATTTTATTTAAGGCCGCGGTCCCTTCTGAGAGATGCCGATATTTTCCTTCAAAGCCCAGCGTTAAACAGAGATAAATTAGCTCAAGTAAGTCGATGAATTGTTGAGGGGATTGGCTGGCTTTTTCTAAGATCGTAAAAAAATTTTCTTCCGGAGATCCCTCTGAAGAAAGATCTTGGGTAAACGACGTTTGCGCCCAATCCAATTGATACTTTTGGATCATTTTCTCAAGCATTTCATCGAGTGTTGCCATGAGGATATATTGGCTGACAAACAGCGTGTTTGCATCGTAGTGTGCAGCAGCCGTTTGTTCTCGAAATGCATGTAATGCCTGAAAGACTCGTTTTTGAAGTTTTTGGGGTGTGTCCTCTTGTGGTTTTCCCCGTTTGATCTGATAAATAAGCCGTAATATTTTCCCGCTGCAGGTCATTAGCTGGTTTTCGGATGGCATGCGGGGGTTATCTGACTGGGAAAAAGAGGAGGCAGAATGATTTTCACAAGCGCTTTGTTCAAGGGTTAGTAACTGGCTCATGGTGAATCAAGATCCGCTGATTTTCAAAGCCAAAACTATCCATGATTTTTCAATGAATGTAAACAAAAAGGTCGTTATTCGGCGCAAGAGAGGGGGCTTATACCATCATTTCTCTTTTTATTTCATCTGAGGAGAAAAGTGGTCATAAAAGGCTTTCGGGTAAAAAATAATTAGCCCGAAGCCTGTTCGAGCTCATGCGCTGAAAGTTACGCGAAAAAGCACTTCTCGCGTAACGAAGGAGAGGTTCTTTAACCGAAAATAATTATTTTTTTCGAGATTTGATGAGACCGTGTTGCTTTAATTTTTTTCTAAATGTTCCGCGGCTTAAGCCTAATATAATGGCTGATTTTGATTGATTATCCCGGGTGTGTTTGAGAACCGCATGTAGGAGCGGAGCTTCAATTTCAGTGAGTACGGTTTCATACAGATTTTTTATGCTTGCCGTACCTAATTTTTCAAAATAATGCTCTAGCGCTTTCTGGACGCTATGACGCAAGGGTTGAGGGGAAACATGATCGTCGGTTGTGTGAATAACCAGCTCGATTTTTTTTGTATGACTCATAATGGATACCTATTCTTTATTGTTATCGTCGGTTTATGATTTTGATCTTATTTCTTCATGTACTAGAAAAGAACCAAAACCCTAAGTTTGGCGGACATTATAATGATGGATCTATTTTTTGACAATGCTAATTTTTTGAAAACAGATGTTTTTTTAATTATGAGTAGGGCGCCAATTGCAAATTAGCGTTAAAAAACTTATGATCCCCCATCATCTGATGATCATTGGGTATTTGCTGTAGCTGTTTCAATGACAAAATAATTAATATCGCTGACTAAATAGGAAATGACTGGTGAATAAAATAATGAATCTTTTTATGTTGGCCGCTTTCATGCTAATCAGCGGTTGTTTTTTTAGTCCAGAAACGTATCAATCGAGTACAAGTATTAAGCCAATGACTGTGCCGGCCGGATTATCATCTTCGAAGGTGGAGAGTTACTATAAAATCCCTAATTTACCGCCCAATCAACAGGTGCAGCAAGGCGATATTAAAATGATACCGCCCGGTGCGCAAAAACATTCAGTTGTATGAAAATATTATTATCAAGCGTTTGATCCATAAATTGTTTCTTTAGTCAGAGTCAGAGTGCTGATCCATCAAGGTATCGGCTCGTATTCGCATCGAAAGTATTGTAGTAATTTTCCATGCTGCAATGCGACGCG
>MGXH01000051.1 GCA_001801305.1 Gammaproteobacteria bacterium GWE2_42_36 | reverse complement strand
GTGCAAAGCAGCAGCAGTAGAAGAAGAACGAGATCGACGCAAAATCGAGGAGACGGATAGAGAAATGCCGATCGAGATAAAACGTATGGAGAGCGAGATGAGTAGGCTCCTGCGCGAGAGTGATAGGCGTGCAGCCATGGCATATGATGAGCCACCATGTGTACGGCTGGCGGGAGGAGTTGGACGGCTAGGATTTTGGCCAAGCGCGGGTATTTCTCTTCATGCGGAGGATGTTAGTGATCTAATGCTAACGCTAAATGTTTTACGCCCTGCCACCGTGAAAAAGATGATAAAATTTCAAGGCAAGTTGCTAAACATAGAGGAGAGTTTGTTAACATCCTTTCAGGAATATCCTGAATACTTTATACAACAGGCGCTGCGTGAAATGTATCCGCAGCTTAGAGAGACAACAGAGCTTGCAAGCGAAATTCAGAAGAGTAGCAGCGCTTCTTTGGGTTCTGATATGATTGATCGTATAAGAGAGTTACCTAAGGTTATTCAAGGTTTCGTTGAAAGTTGCAGGGTCGATGAACAACCACCGCCGTCACCTCGCGGTCCAGGCAGCAGCGAGCGGCGTTAGATCTTCTCAACAATTGTTTTAACTCCTGAGGTATCAGCGAGCAGCAACACATCCGCGCGGCGTTTAGCGAAAATACCATTGGTTACAACGCCGGCGATGTGATTGATTGCCATTTCTAATTCGAGTGGATTTAGGATTTTTAGGTTATACACATCTAAAATCACATTGCCGTAGTCGGTGATGCAGCCTTGTCGATAAACGGGATCGCCACCCAATGCAACAATCGCTCGAGCCACGTAGCTGCGTGCCATGGGAATGACTTCAACTGGGACAGGGTAGTGGCCTAATAGATCTACTTTTTTAGAAACATCCGCAATGCAAATAAATTGTTTAGCAACGGAAGCAACAATTTTTTCACCGGTCAGCGCCGCGCCGCCCCCTTTGATCATTTGGAGTGCGTTATTAACTTCATCGGCGCCGTCAACGTAAACCGATAATTCTCCGACCATGTTGAGGTCGATGACGGGAATCCCATGCGCTTTTAACTTTGCCGCGGATTGTTTTGAGCTGGGAACGGCCCCTTCGATTTTGTGTTTGAGCGCCGCTAACCCTTCGATGAAAAAATCGACGGTCGAGCCAGTGCCGACGCCGATGATATCGTCGGGTTTAATGTAATCGAGCGCCGCCAATGCCGCTGCTTTTTTCAATTGTGCTTGTGATAATTGATTCATGATTTTTTCACCCTCGTGATTTTTCTGGTAATTTCAAGAAAAGGAAGTTTGAATGTTTTAAGGGGTTGAACCGGTGGAAATTTTCCACCAGTTTTACTTTTTCATCTTCATTCAAGATAAAAATGTAACTTGTAGGGAATTTTTTTTTGTTATTTTTTACTGCTTTATTGATGTCTCTTGTTTCCATCCCATAAAGCTCTGCGACATCGCTATCTAAAATAATTTTTTGGCCACGTATTTCAATAATTTTGGACTCGACCTGATCATATTTGATAAGTTGCACAAAAGCCCCTCTTAACTTATGAACACGTTCAATAATACATCAAATTTTATTTGCGTTCTAATCTGTCCTTCAGTGTAAATCCAGCCGCTATTTTTGTATATTACACTCTACTATTTTTTTCAATGAATTTTTTTTTATTTTTTGATGATTGGCTCATGACGCGCCGAGTTTTTTTTGATTAAATGCCCCCATTCACTAACGCATTTAAAAAGGACTGAAAATTATGGCTGAAGCCGTTCAAACCGCTGTTTTGAGCAGGAGCTCTTTAATTAAAAAGATTCAAAAGCGCGATGGGATGATGGTGCCTTTTGATGTTGATCGAATTACGCAAGCTATCTTCAAGGCGATGCAGGCGACGGGCGAAGGGTCTTACGACGATGCGCAGGCAATCGCCAGCAAAATCGCCGCGGATTTGAATTTAATCAAACGGCGATATAAAAATTTCTTTCCGACCGTCGAAGGTATTCAAGATACGGTTGAAAAGGAACTGATCCTAAGCGATTATATTAAAACGGCCAAAGCGTATATTTTATACCGCGAAAAGCGGGCAGAAGCGAGAAAACAGCGCGTTGAAATTCCTGAACACGTTAAAAAATTGGCGGAAGCTAGCCGGCAGTACTTTAGAAACACCCTCAGTGAGTTTGTTTATTTGCGCACTTATGCGCGTTGGATTGAAGACGAAAAACGGCGTGAAACCTGGATTGAAACGGTCGATCGTTATTTGAATTTCATGAAAGACAATTTGGGCGATAAGCTTGAGCATCGCGACTATCAAGAATTAAGACAGGCGATTTTGAAGCAAGATATTATGCCGTCGATGCGATTACTGCAGTTTTCAGGAAAAGCGGCAAAAGCTACGCATGTGTGCGCTTATAATTGCTCTTTCATCGCGCCTTCCAAGTTGCAAGATTTTGGCGAAGTAATGTATGTGCTCATGTGTGGGACAGGCGTGGGTTTTTCAGTGGAGAGTAAAAATGTGCAAGGCTTGCCACAAATTAAAGAACAATCGGGAGATTTATTACCCACGTACGTGATTCCTGATAGCAAAGAAGGCTGGTGTGAAGCGCTCGTATTGGGTATGAAGACTTGGTTTGAAGGCAAAGACATTAAATTTGATTATACGCAATTACGTCCGGCAGGCGCACGCTTGAAAACAATTGGGGGCAAAAGCTCAGGCCCTGAACCGTTACGCGCTTTATTGGACTTCACGCGAGCAAAAATACTCAGCCGGCAAGGTCGAAGATTGACCAATCTCAATGTGCACGATATTTTATGCAAAATCGGCGAGGTGGTTGTGTCGGGCGGCGTACGCCGAAGTGCGATGATTTCATTGTCTGATTTGGATGATCAAGACATGCGCGATGCAAAAAAAGGACAATTTTATTACACTTACCCACAACGCTCGATTGCAAATAACTCAGCGGTTTATGAAGAAAAACCGACGAATGTGGAATTCTTGGAAGAATGGCTGGCGTTGATGAAAAGTGGTACTGGCGAACGGGGTGTTTTTAATCGAGGCGGGTTGGCCAAAACCTTACCGAAAAGACGGCTCGACCAATTAAAGCAAGATGGCTATCTCTCGGGCGATCACGTTGTCGGCATTATGGGGACAAACCCTTGTGGCGAAATTATTTTAAAATCTAAACAATTTTGTAACTTATCAGAAATTATCGCACGCGCGGACGATACCGAAAAAACGCTATTAAAAAAAGTGCGTTTAGCGACTATCCTTGGCACCTACCAATCGATGTTGACGAATTTTCCTTATTTGTCGAAAGAGTGGAAGCACAATTGCGAAGAGGAAAGATTGTTGGGCGTTTCGATTACGGGGCAATGGGATTGCGAAGTCGTTCGCGATGAAAAAGTGCTCGCGAAAATCAAACAAAAAGCGATTCAAACGAATATAGCCTATGCAGAAAAATTCGGGACTAATCCTTCGATGGCTATTACCTGCGTTAAACCTTCCGGCACGGTTTCGCAGATGGTTGATTGCGCATCCGGCATGCATCCGCGTCATTCACAGTATTACATTCGTCGTGTACGTATTTCCGCAACTGACTCCTTATTTAAAATGCTTAAAAATCAAGGTGTGCCGTATCATCCGGAAGTAGGACAGAATGAAGAAACCGCTACGACGTTTGTCTTGGAATTTCCCGTTAAAGCACCGGACGGCGCGATTCTTAAAAGTGATATCACAGCCATTCAGCAACTCGAGCACTGGAAAATCGTTAAGTTATCTTATACAGAGCATAATCCCTCTGTGACGATTTACGTGGGAGAAGAAGAGTGGATTTATGTCGCGAATTGGTTATATAGCAACTGGGATATTATCGGCGGATTGTCCTTTTTGCCGCGTAATAATCATGTGTATCAATTAGCGCCGTATGAAGAAATCGATCGAGAAACGTATGACAAACTGCAAGAAAAGTTTAGCGGGGTCGATTTTTCTCAAATTGTTGCTTATGAGAGAACCGATGAAACAGAACTAAAAGGCGAGCTTGCTTGTACGGGTGGCGGATGTGAAGTCATTTAAGATTGCGGATTGCGGATTGAGGAAAGCAGTCGCTTCGCGACTTTCAATATTGTCATCCCGTGGCTCGACCGCGGGATCCAGAAAACATCTCATCCATGCGCAAAATTTCCAGAATGACACATCATCGCGTAACAATGCGCATTCCTTCAATTCTTTGTGTCAGCCACCCTTCGCTTTTGGTAGCCGGGGATCGTTATGATAAAAAATGCCCAACTTATTTATGGCGTTCATGCCGTTAAAGCGGCCTTAGAACAGGCGCCGGAGCGTGTGCGGGCGATTTATTTAAAGTCTGGATTATCTCGACAAGATGTAAAAATCCAGGCTATTTTTGATTTGGCAAAACGAACCGCTATTACAGTCGAATGGAAATCAGCTGAAGATTTCCAGCGTCAATTTGGCGACGTCGTGCATCAAGGCATTGCAGCCAGTTTACAATCAGAAAAAATCGAGGATGAATATGATCTGCTGAATTGGTTGAAAAAACTTAAAGAACCTGTCTTTTTGTTAATATTAGATCATGTGCAAGATCCCCATAATTTAGGGGCTTGTTTAAGAACGGCTGATGCGGCAGGCGTTCATGCAGTGATTATTCCGAAAGACCAGGCCGCCACATTAACGCCTGTTGTTCGAAAAGTGGCGTGTGGTGCGGCAGAAACTGTGCCACTGATTACTGTGACCAATCTTTCGCGGTTGATGAGCCAATTAAAAGAGCAGGGCATTTGGTTGATTGGGATGACGGAAGAAGCCGATGAAAGTTTATATGATTTTAATTTGACGGGGTCGCTAGCGATCGTATTAGGTGCCGAAGGACAAGGGTTAAGGCGATTAACTAAAGAGCATTGTGATCATTTATTACATATCCCTATGGCGGGGGCTGTGTCGAGTTTGAATGTGTCTGTCGCAACAGGCGTTTGTTTATTTGAGGCAATACGACAACGATATGCGAAATCATTGTAAGAAAATAGCCATAAAACTTTTTCGCCTTATCTATAGCGTTTTATTTTATTGTGCATTACCGCTTATTTTAGTGCGTTTATTATGGCGTTCGCGAAAATTGCCGGGATATCGTAAACGATGGGGAGAACGTTTTGGTTTTATTGACTTACCCGCGTCAGCGCAGCATGGCGTTTGGATTCATTCTGTTTCAGTGGGGGAAACGGTTGCCGCTGCGCTGTTAATTAAATCCATTCAGCAATGCTATCCCGATTTACCAATTGTTGTGACGACCATGACAGTGACGGGATCAGAGCGTGTTAAGACTTTATTGGGCGATACTGTTTTTCACCGTTATGTGCCTTATGATTTACCCTGCGCAGTGAAGCGTTTTTTAAAATGTGTTCAACCCAAATTACTTGTTTTGATGGAAACAGAATTGTGGCCTAATTTATTGCACTATACGCATCGGGCTTCAATTCCGATTGTGTTGGCTAACGCGCGTTTATCGGAAAAGTCGGCTTGCAATTACGAGCGTGTGAGCTGGGTGACGCAATCGATGTTATCTCAGTTGTCTTGTGTTGCCGCACAGGCGAAAGAAGATGCAGATCGCTTTTGTCGATTGGGCGCAGATAAAAATAAAGTTCAAATCACCGGTAATATTAAATTTGATTTATCGTTACCGAGTAATCTGGAAACAGAAGCACAAGCGTTAAAAAAACAATTGGGCGAACAGCGATTAATTTTTATTGCGGCGAGCACGCGAGAAGGGGAAGAGGTTTATATTTTAGAGGCCTTTGCGCGCATCAAAGCCAAGCTCCCCGAGTGTTTATTATTATTGGTGCCACGTCATCCTGATCGATTTTCAATGGTTGCTGATTTATGTCGAGCCCGTGGGTATCAAATTGCTTTGCGTAGTGCACGTCAATCTTGTGATGAAAAAACCGATATTTTTCTAGGTGACAGCATGGGCGAAATGTTGTTGTTTTACCGCGTTTCCGATGTGGTGTTTGTGGGTGGAAGTCTTTTGCCCTATGGAGGGCAAAATGTGTTAGAGCCTGCCGTGTTGGGACGAGCTATTATAGTAGGACCGCATACGTTTAATTTTACGGAAGCGGTCCGGCTGTTAAAAGATGCTCAAGCCATTGAGATTGTAGCAACCGCGGATGCTTTAGCCGATAAGGTCATTCGGTTTTTAGAAGATCAAGCGCTCCGATCGAGCTATGGTGATCGCGCTAAACAAGTGGTTGAAAAAAATCGAGGCGCTGTCGCGAAACACATGGTTATTTTAAAACAATTGCTCCTATGAAAAAAAATGGCCTGTTCATCAGTTTGGGCTTATTGTGGGGCATTGGATTTACGATCAACAAATATGTGATGGCGCATCATGTTGACGTATTGGCGTATTCATTTTGGTTAGCGCTGGGCCCTGCATGTTGTTTGTTTCTGGCGGCATACAGCTGTCGATACCCGATTAAAATAGCTTTCTCAGAATGGCGTTATTATGGATGCATAGCGCTGCTAGGTATTGTCATCCCTAATACGAATATGTATTTTGTGGCCGCTCATTTGCCGGTAGGGTTGATGGCCGTTGTGATTAATACAGCGCCGTTATTTCTATATCCGATGGCGTTATTTTTTTTTCGAGAACGATATAGCTTCGTGCGGAATATCGGCTTTTTATTAGGCGTATTCGGGATTTTACTATTGGCTTGGCCGCGCGTAAATTTACTCACTGTTTCTACTTTGCCCTGGTTGTTTTTGGGATTGTTGTCACCACTGTGTTATGCGTATTCCAGTATTTATATTGCAAAAAATAGCCATAAAAATATATCGGCGTTATCACTATCCGTGGGCATGCTGTTGGTATCGAGCATTTTGCTACTGTTAATCAATGCACCTCATGCGACGCGCATGTTCTTATTGTTTCGACAAACGCATGAACTGCAAGGCCTGATTGTTTTACAAATTATTTTATCGAGCCTGGGTTATGTTTTGTTATTTAAATTTCTTCAGATCGCCAATCCGATTTATATGATTTTAGCTAATGGATTGGCCATTATGATCGGCATTTGCTTGGGAAAGTTTGTGTTTTTTGAGCCAATTAGTTTACTATCCACACTGGTTTGTATCTTAGTATTGGTGGGGATTTTTTTGGTGAGTTGTTCCGAGAAATACAGACTTAAGAATAAAGGATAAGAAAATGCGAAGACAATTATTTTGTTTATTATTAAGCGCGCCGTTTTGCACTGCTTTGTATGCGGATCCAGTATCCAATGTGATCCCTATTTCAGTCAATTATTCCGACCAAGGACTCACTTTTAGCAATCCATCAGGGTCATTTCAAACCAGTTTAAGTGGCTATATGATGGCTGATGCTTTTGAAGCACAGCACGGCATAGCAGGATTTCATAGCGGAACCAATATTCGTTATGCACGATTGAATCTCGATGCGACGATTCTAACAAATTGGGCTTATGAGTTAGGCTATGAAATGCGAACCAAAGATTTAACAGATGCTTCTATTGCGTACAATGGATGGAAAAATATGTATCTGGAAGTTGGACAATTTACGCCTAATGTTACCTTTAGCAATTGGTTATCGAATGAGATGACACCTTTTTTGGAAACCGCTATGCCGATTAATGCATTTGCGCCTAGTTATACTCAGGGGATTGGCTATGGGGTTTATAACGATCAGTTAGCTTTGCATGTGAGTACGTATACAGCGGGAACACAGGATACTGTTTCAGGCCGATCCCCTATCGGATCATCGATGCGATTTCTTTATTCACCTTTTCATACCGATGGCCGAGCTTTCGAAATGGGGTTGTCATCGTGGTATTATCGACCCGATAGCCGAAAACAAGTTGATTTTAGCACCACGCCGGAAATACAGACGAGAAATACCGATGACTTGTTAGATACGGGCGATATTTCATCGGTTACTCATACGTTGGCGGGCGATTTAGAAACCGTCTATGTGCAAGGTCCTTGGAGTGCTGAAGGCGAATATCTTTTACAAAGAGTGAATCGCGATACACATAATGAAAATCTTCAATTTGGTGGATATTATGTTACCGGGAGTTATTTTTTAACAGGCGAATCGTATGTCTATAGTTTTCCTTCAGGTCTTTTTTCTAATATTTCTCCTATCCACAATAAAAGCTGGGGTGCTTGGGAAGTGTTGGCGCAATGGAGTCACCTCAATTTGGACGATGAAGATATTCACGGTGGACGAGCGAATAACGCCACGTTGGGGCTTGATTGGTATCCCAATAATTTTTTCGAATTTAAATTAGATTATGTTCATGTCATGGCAGATCCCACTAAAGATGGCAGAGACGCAAATGATAATATTGTTGCTTTGAGAACACAGGTGCAGTTTTAGAAACATACTCGATACACTTAAAGTGAAAAAATAAAGAGAAAATAAAAATGACCAAACAGCAGAGTTTGAGATCAATGATCGATGTTGCCTTAGGGCGAGAGAAAGCGGATTTTGTTTTTAAAAACGGCTATTTTTTAGATGTTTTTAATGGACGATTTTTAGCCGGTGATGTCGCTATTTCTCAAGGTAAAATAATCGGCATTTTAGATCAGTACCACGGGCGGCAAGAAATTGATTTAGCGGGCGCTTATATGGTGCCTGGGTTTATCGATGCGCATACGCATATTGAAAGCAGCTTGCTGGCTCCCGAACAATATCAGCAACTGGTTTTGTCGAAAGGGACAACGTCGGTGATTTGGGATCCTCACGAAATTGCGAATGTTGCTGGGATGGAAGGATTACAGTGGGCTTTATCCGCGATTGAAAATTTATGCTTGGATGTTTTTGTCATGTTACCCAGCTGCGTGCCCGCGACGAACCCTGCGCTTGAGTTTGAAACGAGCGGTGCGATTTTATTTGCCAATGATTTAAAACTTTTCGCGCAATATCCTCGCGTGTTGGGTTTGGCGGAATTGATGAATTTGCCGGGATTATTTGCGCATGACCCTGATGTGCTGGAGAAAATACTATTATTTTCAAATGCAAAAATTGATGGGCATTGTCCAAGTATTCGATCGCATGAATTAAATGCTTGTAAAAGCGTAGGCATTCATAGCTGTCATGAATCGACGTCATTCGAAGAAGCTCAAGAAAAATTAACGAAAGGGATTCATGTGCTTATTCGAGAGGGATCTTGTGAGCGCAATGCCGATACGCTCTTGCCTTTGTTAAATGCCTATACCTCATCGATGATTGCTTTTTGTTCAGATGACTTAAAGCCGAATGATATTGTCAAAGATGGTCACATCGATTTTATTATCAATAAAGCCTTACGGCGAAATATCGCACCGGAAGTTGTTTTTCGGGCCGCCAGTTTGACGCCAGCAGGGCTTTACGGATTAAAAAATCGGGGTGCGATCGCAGCGGGTTATTGTGCGGATTTATGTGTCATTCGTCCTCGGGAGGACAATTGGCAAAACGGTATGCAAATCGAAAAAGTCTATAAAAATGGGCGTTTGATTCAAGAGAATCGTTTAAGTTGCATTCAAAACACGCCTTTTAGCGTCAAACACAATATGAATTTAGAGGATTGTTCGGCCGATCAGTTCCAAATTCGTGCGTGCTCAAGAGACGCAGATACGCAAAGGGTTCCTGTCATCGGTATTATTCCTGATCAAATTCTCACGGAAAAATTAATGCTTGAATTGCCGGTCAAAAATGGCGAAATCCAGGTAGATCTTTCAAAAGACATTTTGAAAATAGCCGTCTTTGATCGACATCATCGTTCAGGATTTTACACGGTGTGGTTTGTTAAAGGATTTGGATTGAAGGAAGGCGCGATGGCTAGCACCGTCGCACATGATTCACACAATCTGATTGTGGTGGGTGCTGATGATGAATGTATGGCGCGAGCAGTTAATCAATTAATCCAAGAAAACGGCGGACTTTCTGCTGTTAATGGGGCAGGCGAAGCCGTTTCTTTGGCGCTGCCATTAGGCGGGCTAATGACGCACGAAAATACCGATCAGGTGTTGAAAAAAATAGAACAGCTCAAACAATTTATCCATCAAATGGGTTGCCCTTTGAAAGAGCCTTTTTTAACGTTGGCTTTTTTAGCCTTGCCCGTTATTCCCAGTTTAAAAATAACCGATCGCGGACTGATTGACGTCGAACGATTTGAAAAAGTTGATTTATCGGGTTAGTCGATGGCATTAGCTCATGGCGAAGACCACGGATCCAATAAAATGACGAGCGCATCAATTCATGCGACGCATTCGTCGGGGCGATCCTGATGGTCGCCCCAATAACCCGCCCTTAGAGCGCGAATTTGCGTTAACAAAATCCCATGCTTTCGCATGAAAAAATGGTACAATAGCCCCCAGTTTTAATTAGGCAATGAAAAGGCTCTAAACGCTATGACTGTTGATAAAAAATCCACGTATGATTCATCTAATATTAAAGTATTAAAAGGGCTTGATGCGGTTCGAAAAAGGCCTGGGATGTACATTGGCGATACGGATGATGGAACCGGTCTTCATCACATGGTGTTTGAAGTCGTCGACAACTCGATCGATGAAGCGCTGGCGGGTTTTTGTCGTGAAATTGAAGTGATCATTCATCAAGATCATTCCGTTTCTGTTAAAGATGATGGCCGCGGTATTCCCGTTGATATGCACGTCGAAGAAGGTCGGTCGGCGGCCGAAGTGATTATGACTATTCTGCATGCCGGCGGAAAGTTTGATGATGAATCTTATAAAGTGTCTGGCGGTTTACATGGAGTCGGCGTTTCGGTGGTCAATGCGCTCTCGGAAACGTTGCAATTGACTATTTATCGTAACGATAAAATTTACGAGCAAATTTATCATTTAGGCGTACCCGTGGCGCCTTTGGTCGCGGTAGGCGAAGATTCTACACACAAAACGGGGACTAAAATTCGCTTTTATCCCAGTCTCGAGATTTTCAAACAGAATAACGAATTTCAATATGATATTTTGGCAAAGCGACTGCGAGAGCTCGCATTTTTAAACCCGGGCATTAAGATTCATTTGATCGACGAACGCACCGGCAAGACAGATTGGTTTCAGTATGAAGGCGGCATAGCCTCCTTTGTGCAACACCTCAATAAAAACAAAACGACTGTTAACTCGCGTGTGCTTTATTTTAGCGCTGCGCAGGATGGAATTGTTGTTGATTTAGCGATGCAGTGGAATGATAGTTATCAGGAAGCTATTTTTTGTTATACCAATATGATTCCGCAGCGTGATGGCGGAACTCATTTGGCGGGATTTCGCGGGGCGTTAACCCGTACGCTCAACACGTATATTGAGAAAGAAGGTCTTTCCAAAAAAGCAAAAATTGATATTACCGGTGACGATTCTCGAGAAGGATTGACGGCCATTCTTTCCGTTAAGGTGCCCGATCCAAAATTCTCTTCCCAAACGAAAGACAAGTTGGTTTCTTCGGAAGTAAAAAGTGTCGTTGAAGCCGTCGTGGGTGAGAAATTGGCAGAGTACTTATTAGAAAATCCACAAGAAGCCAAAGCTATTGTCTCGAAAATTATTGATGCAGCGAGAGCGAGAGAAGCCGCTCGAAAAGCGCGTGAAATGACGCGCCGAAAAGGGGCTTTGGATATTGCAGGACTGCCGGGCAAGCTGGCGGATTGCCAGGAAACTGATCCGGCGCTTTCGGAATTATTTTTAGTTGAGGGTGATTCAGCCGGTGGATCGGCCAAGCAGGCCAGAGATCGCCGTACACAAGCGATTTTGCCGCTCAAAGGGAAAATTTTAAATGTTGAAAAAGCCCGCTTCGATAAAATGCTGTCATCGGCTGAAATCGGGACTTTAATTACGGCATTAGGTTGTGGCATTGGACGGGAAGAATTCGATGTCAATAAATCGCGTTATCACCGTATTGTGATTATGACAGATGCGGACGTCGACGGGGCGCACATTGCCACATTGCTGCTGACTTTCTTCTTTCGGCAAATGCCGGCGTTAATCGAAAAAGGGTATATTTATATTGCGCAGGCGCCGCTCTATAAAGTGAAACGAGGCAAACAAGAACAATATCTAAAAGATGATGACGCCTTATCGCGACATTTGATTCAAATGGCGTTGCAAGGGGCGAATCTTTATGTGGCGAAGGATACGCTTCCGTTGAGTGGTCAAACTTTGGAAGGATTAGTGCAGCATTATTATACGGCTCGAAAGCATATCGATCGTTTGGCTCGACGTTATCCGATCGATGTTTTGGAATTGTTAGCCAGTTTACCGCCAGTGGATGATGCGTTATTGAGTCAACGAGACGAGATGGAAAAATGGATTGCTGCGCTAACGGCACAGCTTCAAGCAAAAACAGTGGCGCAGGGGCTCGTGTATTGTTTTGAGTTGGCTCAATCAGAAGAGGGGCAGAAATATCTCCCCAAAATTAAAGTTTATTTACATGGCATTTTGAACGAGCATATTTTAGCGCAGGATTTTTTTAATTCAGCGGAATATCGCTCGATGATACAGCTGGGGAAACAGTTAAACAATTTATTGCAAGTGGGTGCGTACGTCGAACGGGAAGCGAAGAAAAAAGATATTCAAGATTTTCGAGAAGCCTTTGAATGGCTGATGCACGAAGCCAAAAGTGGGCAAACAATTCAGCGTTATAAAGGTTTGGGCGAAATGAATCCACCTCAATTGTGGGAAACGACGATGTGTCCACAAACGCGACGACTAAAAAAAGTGATGGTTCAAGATGCTATTATGGCGGACGAAATGTTTACGACACTCATGGGTGATCAAGTGGAACCACGAAGGGATTTTATTGAAAAAAATGCGTTGGCAGTGGGTAATTTAGATATTTAGTTCATGAATGCAGCTCATATTTATCAGTTAAGAATCGATTTGAGGGGTTCACGACCATCAATCTGGCGGCGTGTTCAAGTGCCCGATCATATTGCTTTAGATCAATTGCATCGTGTTATTCAAGCGGCGATGAATTGGTTGGGTAAAAACCCCTATTATTTTTTGATTCGTGAATTGTATTTTTGTTCAGCATCGCACGAAGAGATGATGATGCAGAATAATGTATTTCAGGCAGATATGCTGTTGAAGCATTTGAAATTAGCGCCGACGGCATCTTTTCAGTACGCTTGCGGTGAAATTTGTCAGTGGTCACATGATGTATGCCTTGAAAAAATATTGCCTGTTCAGTCAGAACAGATTTACCCGCGCTGTTTGGATGGGAAAGGGGCCAGTCCGCCTGAAGATTGTGATGGCGTCAGTGGGTATAAAAAATTATTGAAGTTGATGAAAAATTCCGAATCGAAAGTTTCTTACTTATTAGACGAGCGCTTTGTAGCAGGATTTGATCCGGATCATTTTGATTTAGTGGGGATCAATAAAATATTACACTTACTGGATCGGCAGATTAATTATTTTTATCAGGATATTTTGCCGCAGTAGTCGAGAAAAGATTGCCATGAGGTGTGTGGCGCATTTTTTAATTTACTTAATTTAGTTTGAGTTCTGGGTAACAAGAATAAAAAGGGCATATTGAATCGATATCATTGCTTTCGCTCATGAGTCGGATGCTGTCATCCCGCGACTTGATTGCGGGAGATCAAAGAAGAAAAAGTCTAAAAAAAACATGAGGAGCTATAAATCATGAGATATCTTTTTGTTAAAAACGAGAAATACAAGACCGCTTCTGCAGCTGTCAAAGAAGCTGTAGAAGCATTAGAGGAGCATGTTTGGTGGAATAATTTTTGGGAGCACACCAAAAGGGGAGGAATAATCACAGCGGGCGCTATTTCATCTGTTGTCGCTGCGACGGGATTTTTTATGAACTATTCTGCCAGGGTATTTAACGTGTTGGATATCATTAGTTTTACTTTGCCGCAAGTACAAGCAGGTACGCTTGTTGTTATCCCTCTTATTATGGGCAGTGCGGTCACTGGTCTGAATCATCTACAAGCCAGTCATACGTTTGAAATCAATGCAATACTGAAAATGAACAAAGAAATAAGTAAGTATGGAGTATTGTTTATAGCAGCGTCTGAG
>MGXH01000050.1 GCA_001801305.1 Gammaproteobacteria bacterium GWE2_42_36 | reverse complement strand
GACGTTTAACCAACATTTTTGAATCTGAACTTGTCGTCATGTTTTATTTAATCCAATTAAACTGCTGTTTCAAAATACAAAGGCAATCTTAAGCAACTTAAAGAGAAGCTATGAGCCAGAGCTCTTATGTTTGCTCGCGAGTGAGACTCTTTCCCAAGCTCGTCATCCTGACACATCTCTCCAGCCACGCATCCACGCGTGTCGTTCGTCGGGGAAATGCTTCGCATTTCCTTAATCCTCAATCTTTCCCAAGCTCGTCATCCTGACGCATCTCTCCAGCCACGCATCCATGCGTGTCGTTCGTCGGGGAAATGCTTCGCATTTCCTTAATCCGACTCACCCTCAATCTTCAACGACTGAACAACCGTCAGCGCTATCGTATACACAATATCTTCAACCAAACAGCCGCGCGATAAATCATTCACCGGTTTGCGCAATCCTTGCAACATCGGACCAAAACAAAAAATACGATTCGTGCGCTGCACCGCTTTATACACCGTATTGCCTGTATTTAAATCGGGAAAAATAAACACGTTCGCTCGTCCAGCCACTTCACTTTTCGGCGCTTTTAATTGACCGACTATTGGATCCGCCGCCGCATCGTATTGTAAAGGCCCATCAATAGAAAGATCCGGTCGTTTTGCTCGCGCTAATTCGACCGCTTTTTGCACTTTCTCAACATCTGGTCCGGCACCCGAACCTAATGTGCTATAGCTAATCATCGCCACTCGCGGCTCCAAGCCAAATTGTTTAGCTGAATCCGCCGTTTGAATCGCGGTATCGGCCAATACTTCCGCATCAGGATTTTGATTGATCGCACAATCGGCATACACCAAAATTTCATCCGGCAATGCCATAAAAAATAAAGAAGAAACGACCTGGGCCCCCGGCGCCATTTTAATCAACTGCAAAGCAGGTCGAACCGTATTGGCCGTTGTATGAATCGCGCCCGAAACTAACCCGTCGGCCTCACCTTGTTGCACCATCATCGTGCCAACAACGACAGCATCTGTTAATTGCTTTTCCGCTTCTTCTGCCGTCAATCCTTTTTGTTTACGCAATTCCACCATCGGCTGAATATATTTGTGTGCAATTTGAACCGGATCGACAATCGTCAAATAATCTGTCGGCAAGGATAAATGATACTGCAAAGCAATCGATCGAATTTGACCCTCACGACCCAACAAAATACAATGTGCAAGTTTTTTCTGTGCGCAAATAATCGCGGCTTGCACCGTGCGAGGCTCTTCGCCTTCAGGTAAAACAATCGTTTTGTTCGCCTGCTCGGCTTTACAAAATAACGTCGCGTTAAATAGTGGCGGCGTGAGTCGCGCTTTATAGGGTTTTTGATTCAGCGCTGAAATCCAATCCGCTGATAAAGTTACCGCGTCACCTGTCTTCATCGGAGAAATGCAAGCGAGCAGTGAAACGGCACTTTGCGCAAAAAGCGGCTCTAATTCAGTTTTGCTTTGATATGATCGATTGATGATACAACCTAACACACGATCCATGGCACCATCCGGGTCATAAAATTGTGCCGTTAACTCGATTTGACGCAAAATCGTCTCATCAAACAAATTCTCATCAACAGGTGCTGCAACGAAGATAATCTGTGCGTTGAATGCACGCGCTAAAGCCACATTGATATCGAGCACGTAGGGGCGATGAACTCGATACGATAATCCTTTCAGCACACACAGATCGATCTCTTTTTTCTGTGTCATGAACGCCTGAAAGGAGAGCGCCGTTTCTTCTAAAAAAGTCGACAATTTATTTTGACTTAGTAAATCGTCGATGTGATAGATCGTATCCATCGATTGCCCGATCGGCTCCCAATAACACGTTTTCAGCTGTGTGGATAAAGCGCGCTCAACACTCAAAGCAACCGTCGTTAAACCCACATTTTTACTGACCGGCACCACTAAAATCGTACGCATGTTCAATCATCCTCCCGTTAAGACAATTTTGCCGCATCACGCGCAATCATCAATTCTTCATTCGTTGGAACGACTAAAGCGACTCGACTTTCTGTTGTCGTAATAACACTCCCGCTGTGCTTCCCATTAGCTTGGTTACGAACAGGATCCAGCGTGAAATTCAAGGCGGATAGCCATTGAATAACGCGCGCACGAACTTTGCGGTCATTTTCGCCAATTCCACCGGTAAAAACTAACGCATCTAAACGTCCCAGTGGCACCAAATAAGACATAATGTATTTCGCTAATCGATAACAAAACACTTCTCTCGCTAACGTGGCATTTTCATGACCTTCTGCCTCGGCGTTTTCCAGCGTGCGCATATCAGAACCCAGTTGTGATAAACCTAATACGCCACTTTTCTTATTGAGTAATTCCGTCACTTTATGAACATCATATCCCAACGTATCCGCTAAAAAAGCATGTAAGCTGGGGTCCACATCGCCCGATCGCGTCCCCATCACCAAACCTTCGAGCGGCGTAAAGCCCATGCTGGTATCAACACTTTTTCCATTTAAAATAGCGGCAACACTGGATCCATTCCCCAAGTGGGCCGTAATAAAAGCACATTGCTCAAAAGGTTTGTTAATCAATAAAGCGGCTTGCTCGGCAACATATTGATGACTCGTACCGTGAAAACCATAACGACGAATGCTGTGTTGTTCATATAATTCATACGGAATGGCATAAATAAACGCATGTTTTGGCATCGTTTGATGAAAGGCCGTATCGAACACAGCGACTTGAGGTAAATGCGGAAAATTCTTCTTCGCCGCTAAAATACCCGTTAAATTCGCGGGATTATGTAAAGGGGCCAGTCGACAACAATCACGAATTTGATCCAGGACTTGCTCATCAATCACGACCGATGATTTGAATTTTTCTCCGCCATGTACAACGCGATGTCCGACCGCAATCAATTGGGATTCCAGCTGATCGACTTCGCGTAACACTTCAATAATCGCATGAATAGCCGATTCATAATCCACATCCGGCAAAGCGCGTTCTTGTTTTTGCCCTTCTCTTTTCCATTGCAAACTGGCTTCTTTCATGCCGATACACTGAACTAAACCCATCAGTGCATTTTCACCTGAGACTGGACTCACGACTGCAAATTTAATGGACGAACTGCCACAGTTTAACACCAGCACGTAGTTCATGATAATCCCCTTATTAAGTTTATAATTGACCTGCCCAAAAAAGTGGCGATATCATAACGCGTGAGCATTGAAAAATCCATGATTCAAACTCAGCAGGATTGAAACGAGTCACCAAGCATTCTAATGCCTATTATTTCTACTTTAATCGCATCTTTTTTAGACCCCAATGTTTGCTTTCATTTTTGTCGTATGTTAACGTAATACCGCTTAAATGAATTCATAGGGAAAGGAGAGAAACAAATGAATGTCAATTCTCGTCACTGTATTCCTTGCTGCTATCATCCCACAACACCACTTTTGGTCGATGATGAAGGTGAGTATTTACAAGGCTTGGTTCGTGTATTGAACAACATACCCAAACCTTATCTCTATACCAATCCCGCTGAAGCCCTTGAATTTATTCAAAAAAAATATAAACCAGCGGTTAGTCCTGACCAATGGTGTTCTCACTTAAAAAATACCGACGTCGATCTTAATCATTTAGATGCGCATGAACATGCGTTAATTGATATCGATGTTTCGCGCATTCATCACCAAGTCTATAACGCTGAGCGATTCAAAGAAATTGCTGTCGCTATTGTCGATTACGCCATGCCTCAATTAACGGGGTTAGAATTTTTTGAGAAAACGACCCATTATGCTTTTCAAAAACTACTGCTCACCGGACAAGCCTCTCAACAACTCGGCTTGGAGGCCTTCAATACCGGCGCCATCCATAAATTTATCGAAAAAAATTTAGAGTTATCCTTATCCTCCACTAAAACATTAAAAACTTTCAAAGAAAAAATCAATGTCGCTTTCAGAGAATTAGAAAAACGTTATTTTCAATTATTGTCTGAGAACGTTTTAGGATTATTGGCCAGCAGCGCCCATTCCGCTTTAGGCGAACCTATTTTTACCGATATTTTTAATCGCACCATCCACAACAATCACATCATCGAATATTATTTAGTCAGTGAAAGTGGTTGCTTTTTAATGTTGGATGCTGACGGAAACAAGAGCTGGCTCATCGCAAAAAGTGAAACTGAAATGAACTATTTTTATACTTCAGCGAGAGATAATGAAGCGCCCGAAAAAATTGTGACCCCTTTAGAAAAACGGACGATGGTTCCCTTTTTATTTTCACAAACAGATTTTAACGACGTCCCACATGCCGAATGGGACCGTTATTTCCATCCCGTTGAAAAATTCATTGGCAATAAAAATACTTTTTATTATGCTTACGTGAAAAATAAATCGATCTATGATCAACAATTAAAAGAAATTGTATCGTATAAAGATTTTCTGGCTTCGCAATCGTAGGAGTACCTTTTGTGGGTGCCTCTCATGGAGGCATCCTACGAGCTGTGCGCAAAAACGAAATGACGGGTTAACTTTTAATTAATACTCAGGAGATAAACATGAGTTTTTTAGCAAATAAATTGGCGCTCATCACTGGCATCGCCAATAACCGATCGATTGCTTATGGTATTGCCAAAGCAATGCACCGAGAAGGTGCCCAGTTGGCTTTTACGTATCCAAATGAGCGTTTTAAAGAGCGCGTCGAAGAAATCGCCGCAGAATTTAATTCTAACATTGTCATCCCTTGTGATGTCTCTTCGGATCAAGACATCGACGCGGCTTTTGCTGAGTTAAAAAAACACTGGGATCATTTGGATATTTTAGTCCACTCCATTGCTTTTGCGCCCACTGATCAGTTAGACGGTAGTTATGCCAATGCGGTCAATCGAGAAGGCTTTCGCGTTGCGCATGATATCAGCTCTTATAGCTTAGCAGCGCTCGCCAAAGCGGCAAAGCCGATGATGGAAAATCATCAGAGCGCGATCGTCGCCATGACGTACGACGGCTCACAACGTGTTCTGCCCCATTACAATGTGATGGGTGTTGCCAAAGCCAGCCTCGAAGCCAATGTTCGATACTTGGCGCATAGTTTAGGCGCGCTTGGTATTCGCGTGAATGCGATCGCTGCCGGACCAGTCAGAACGCTGGCTGCTTCAGGCGTTAAAAATTTCCGAAAAATGTTGGCCTACGATGAGCAAATCGCTCCATTGAAACGCAACATCACGGTAGACGATGTCGGCAATGTCAGCGCGTTTTTATGTTCCGATTTAGCGCTCGGCGTCACCGGTGAAATTGTACACGTCGATAGCGGCGTGCATTGCATGGGCGCGTTTGATTTGACGTTGGAATAACAGCACGACTTCGCGTTACGGAGAGACTATTGTTGTAAATTTTACATTGCAACAATAGTCATGTTTTTTTCACTAAAGCTAAAAGTGCTTGCTCGTCAACTACGTGAATATTGAATTGTTTTGCTTTGGCTAATTTGCTACCCGCATTTTCACCTGCCACTACAAGTGTCGTGTTTTTGGAAACGCTTTCTGTCACCTTCGCCCCTAGTGCTTGCAATTTTTCTTTGGCTTCATCGCGAGACATCGAAGCCAGCGTGCCAGTCAAGACAACGATCTGCCCGGCGAGCGGTCTATTTTCAGCAAGAGCAGAAACGGGTTTTGCTTTCCAATGCACACCGTGATGCAGTAATGATTCAATAATTTTGCGATTATGCGGTTCACGGAAAAAACTATCGATATGTTGCGCAACGATAGGGCCAATATCAGGAATGGTTTGTAAAGTGTCGACTGATGCCGCCATGAGTTCATCTAACGTCGTAAAATGCGTCGCTAAAGCTTGCGCCGTTGTTTCTCCTACTTCTCGAATACCGAGCGCATATAAAAACCGCGCAAAAGTTGTTTGCTTACTTTCCTCGATCGCGCTGATTAACTTTTCTGCGGATTTTTCGCCCATCCGTTCAAGCTCACTGAGTTGACCTGCCGTCAATTGATATAAATCATCGACGTGCTGAATCAAGCCCACATCGACTAATTGATTCACTAATTTATCACCGAGACCTTCAATATCCATCGCACGACGCGAAGCAAAATGCTTGATTGCCTCTTTGCGTTGCGCTGGACAATACAACCCTCCACTGCAACGAGCAATCGCTTCACCTTCTGCGCGAACAATTTGTGAGCCACAGATCGGACAATGCGTCGGCTCTTGAATTCTTTTTGCATCCTGCGAACGATGCAGCGGTACAATGTTAACAATTTCAGGAATCACATCCCCTGCTCGACGAACAATCGCTTGATCCCCGATGTGAATATCTTTGCGCGTGATTTCATCCATATTGTGTAGCGTGGCATTACTCACCATCACACCGCCCACTAATACAGGCTTTAATCGTGCGACAGGCGTGAGCGCGCCAGTTCTCCCAACCTGAAAATCAACCGCTTCAATAATCGTCATCGCTTCTTCAGCCGGAAATTTATGCGCGATGGCCCATCTCGGTGCGCGAGAAACAAAGCCCAATTGTTGTTGTAAATGAAAAGCATTCACTTTATAAACGACGCCATCAATATCGTATGGCAGTGTTGCGCGTAATCTGGCGATTTTTTGATAGAATTGCAGGCAACCTTCTGCGCCCTGAACGACTTCAACCAGCTGAACCACGGGCAGACCCCATTGATGCAATTGCATCAACAGTTGATGATGCGTTTCACAAGTCTGTTTCATCCCAATCACTTTGCCGCGATCATACGCATAAAAAGCTAAATGGCGTTTAGCGGTGATATGAGAATTTAATTGTCGCACACTACCAGCCGCCGCATTACGTGGATTCGCAAATAGCTTTTCGCCTTGTTGCGCCGCTGCTTTATTCAGCGCCTCAAATCCCGCTCTCGGCATATACACTTCTCCACGCACTTCTAAATGCAGGGGAAAATCGCCTCGCAATTTGAGCGGAATGGCTTTAATGGTTTTAATATTCTGTGTAACTTCTTCTCCGGTTGTCCCATCACCGCGGGTTGCACCACGAACGAGAAGTCCTTTTTCATACACTAAACTAATCGCCAATCCGTCGAACTTGGGTTCACAACAATAGTCGATTGCAGTCGTTGTTTTTAATTTATCCTGAATACGGCGATCAAACGCAAGGACCTCCTCTTCATTGAACGCATTATCCAACGATAACATGGGGATTTCATGTGATACCGATGGGAAAACTTTTAAAGGCTCGGCGCCTACGCGTTGTGTTGGAGAATCGGGCGTTTTCAGCGCGGGATGTTGCGTTTCGAGATCGATTAACTCTCTCAGCAATCGATCGTATTCACTATCAGGAACGGTGGGTTGATCCAACACATAATATTGATAACTGTAGTCATTTAATAAATGTCGGAGTTGTTCGGCGCGATGAACGATTGAATCCGCCAATCGCGTCGCTGTCATAACCCTAACTCATCTCGAATTTTTTCGGTGACTTCAATCGTCCATGGCTGATGCGCACTCGCCATCAAATGACCCTTCAAACTAGCCCCTAATTGCTGGGCTGTTTTTAGCATTTCCTCAAAAGCGAAGATGGCATCGTCTTGTTCATTCGTATCCATATACAAAATCAACCCGGAACTTTCATGCTCACCCATTTCACTTAAATCAAAATCCCCGGGCTCATCGAGCGACGCTAAACTGAATAATTTTTTTGATGAATCATTTTCAGTGGCGTATCGATGAAACAATTTTTTGTCGCCATAACGCAATTGATGTGCCAAAAAGGTTTCCAACAAATCATACCCCTTAAAGCAATCCATCGGGTTCGCGACGATACGAATGGCAATAAATTGATTTTTTTTAGGTGAGACGGTTTGTACAGAAGCCAATTTTACCGATGGTTTTTGTGGCGCTTGAATCGGTTGTAATAAAGGCTCCTGTCGCACCGGTTTTTTTTCAGGAGGACAGCTACATAAGGGTTCGCGTTTAGATTTAAGCTCGGGCGCTGAAACTAAAATAGTTGGCTTTTCCACTAACGGCGCCACTTTTTGCTGCGCCGAGACAGGTCGCGTTAATCGATTGCTCGGTGTGGTTTCATCGGCAATTTTGACATGCAAGCCTAAAATATCTTCATGGAATATTTTATAATTTTTCTGACTATCTGTTTCAGAAGGCGGCGGCGCACATTGCGATAACCGTTTTTTTCTTTTTCGTAACCCATCCCATAAAACGCCTAGAATAATAATGGCGCCAACCACGATGAGCGCTAAACGAATAACCATTTCCATAATATTCCCCTGCGATTAATTTACACAACGACGTAGCCTTTTTACCATTCAAATACAATCACTGAAAAAGATCGAAGGAACAAATCACTTTACCCCTCAATCCTCAAAAATCATCCTGCATTCGCCATGGCCATCGCCTCATCAATATCTACTGCCACAATACGTGAAACGCCTGGCTCGTTCATGGTGACACCCGTGAGTTGGTTGGCCATTTCCATCGCCAATTTATTATGGCTGATAAAAATAAATTGGACGGAATTAGACATTTCTTTCACCAATTCGCAAAAACGAAATACGTTCGCGTCATCTAGCGGCGCATCCACTTCATCCAACATACAAAATGGCGCGGGATTCAGTTGAAACATCGCAAAAACAAGCGCAATGGCCGTTAATGCTTTTTCGCCACCCGACAGTAAATGAATATGACTCACACGTTTCCCGGGTGGACGTGCTAACACGCTAATGCCTGTGGATAATAAATCCTGATCCGTTAACTCTAAATGGGCAGAACCGCCCCCAAACACTTTAGGAAATAGCACTTGAAAATTATGATTCACTGTATCAAAAGTTTCTTTAAATTTCGCTCGCGTTTCCTGATCGATTTTATGAATCGCCGTTCTCAAAATAGATAACGCTTCTTCTAAATCGGCATATTGCGCATCCAAATAAGTTTTTCGCTCCAACAATTGTTGATGTTCTTCAATCGCCGCTAAATTGATAGGACCTAGGCGTGAAATACGCATATTCATTTTTTCAAGTGATTCTGTCCAACTCGCTTCCGTGGCTTCTGCCGGTATTTCATTGAATAACGCAGTCAGGTCAAATTGCATCTCGGCAATTTGTTCGGTTAAATTCGCTTGCTTCACTTCGATCTCACGAATTTTCAGACGCTCTTTTTCCAGCTGATCTCGCGATTGCTGAATCATTTGTTCTAACGCGTGATGCTGATCGGTTAACGCTTGGATATCGGCATTTAAAGCATCAATTTGATGTTTGACTTCATTCAAACGTTTTTCAGAAATAACCCGTTCAGCTAAAGCTGCTTCTAATCGGGTTTTTAACGCTTCCATCGGTACGAGACTTTCGGACAATAGCGCCCGAAGTTGATTTTCTTTCGTGGTAAAAGATTCGACTTGATGATTTGCCCGCTCGATCGCCTGTTGCAATGCCGCCAGTTGCGTTTTATTCGATCCTAATTGTAACGCCAATTGATGTTGCGATGTTTGATGAATGTGTAGCTGCTGCCGCTGTTGTTCAACCTGGGCACGAATCGTTTCTTTTTCTTGCAACCAATGATTCCGCTCTTGCGTTTGCTGTTCCATCAATTTTAAGGCGTCCTGCCAACGTTGCCGTGACCCCGTCAATTCTTGTTCTGACTGCGTCATCTCTTGTTCGTGAGCCGTACATTCCTGCGTCAATTGCGCATGACGTTTTTGCGTTTCAGAAATTTTGGCCTGTTGCACTTGCCATTGTGCATTTAACTGGGCTGCTTGTGTTCGTTGCTGCGTTAATTGCTTTTGGAACTCTTCACGTGCTTGCTCTTGTTGAATCAATTGCTGCTGGCTCTCTTTTAATCGCTGCTCTAATTCATTCATCTGCCGCGTTTTTTCAGCGATCCGTTCTTTGAACGTTCTCAATTCCTGTTCGCGCTGAATCACACCGAATTTCTCATCTTGCGCTCGATCAATCCGAATCCACGAAGCACTCATCCAAACTCCATCGGCCGTAATCACCGATTCATGCGGTAATAATTGATCGCGATGACGCATCGCTTCTTCTAGCGAAGAGGCGGTATAAATGGTATTCAATAAAGGTTGAATGTTCGCTTGAG
>MGXH01000049.1 GCA_001801305.1 Gammaproteobacteria bacterium GWE2_42_36 | reverse complement strand
GTTACGTTTTGCGATTCGAGAAGGGGGCCGAACTGTCGGCGCCGGTGTCGTCACGGAAATTATTGAGTAAAGAAAACGATGTGTTAAGCATCTGTTGGAGATATTATGAGTAGCGCAGTAACTAAGAATCAAAAAATCAGAATACGGTTGAAGTCGTTTGATCATCGATTGATTGATCAGTCGACGCGAGAAATCGTTGAAACGGCAAAACGGACGGGCGCGCAAGTTCATGGGCCTATCCCGTTACCCACCAAAAAAGAGCGGTTTACTGTATTAACCGCGCCCAATGGGGATAAAGATGCAAGAGATCAATATGAAATCCGTACGCATAAGCGATTAGTGGATATTATCCAGCCAACGGACAAAACAGTTGATGCGCTGATGAAGCTTGATCTTTCAGCAGGTGTTGATGTGGAAATCAGCGTTGAATAATGAGGTATAAAAATGTCACTGGGTGTTGTAGGTAAAAAGTGTGGAATGACTCGCCTTTTCGATGAAAATGGCGTCGCTATTCCTGTCACAGTAATTCTGGTTGAACCGAATCGCGTTGTTCAAATAAAAACAATGGAAAAAGACGGTTATCAGGCGATCCAAATTACAAAGAGCGAAAAGAAAATTTCCAGAGTCAATAAGCCGATGGCGGGTCATTTTGCGAAAGCGAACGTGACAGCGGGCAAAGGGTTATGGGAATTTGATTTCGATGATGAAGCTAAAGTGGAATTCAAATTAGGTGATGAGTTGACGGTTAATCTTTTTAAAGATGGTCAATTGGTCGATGTCCAAGGTGTTTCTAAAGGAAAGGGCTTTGCCGGCGTTATTAAACGTTATCATTTTAGAACACAGGATGCAACGCATGGTAATTCCTTGTCGCATCGTGCACCGGGATCTATCGGGCAAAGACAAACACCGGGTCGTGTTTTTAAAGGAAAGAAGATGTGCGGTCATATGGGTTCTGATACCAAAACCATTCAAAATTTAAAAATCGTTAAAGTCGATGTCGAAAGAAATTTATTGTTAATCAAAGGTGCAATTCCGGGTGCAACGAGCGGTAATGTCATTGTTATTCCGGCTCGAAAAAGTCAATCCGAGAAAGGAGAGTTATAATGGAACTCAATATTGTTAGCTCGGGAAATAAAGCAAATCCCATGACAGTTTCTGATGCGATATTTAACTGCCCTTACAATGAGGCGTTAATTCATCAGGTCGTTACTTCTTATTTAGCGGCTGCTCGATCGGGAAGTGCGACGCAAAAATCCCGTTCCGAAGTGACGGGTAGCAAGAAGAAATTGTGGAAACAAAAAGGAACCGGTCGCGCGCGTGTCGGTTCTGGTAAGGTGAACATTTGGCGCGGTGGTGGTATGGCCTTCCCCGCAAAGCCTTGCGATTATGCGAAAAAAGTCAATCGTAAAATGTATCGAGGTGCCATGGCTTCCATTTTATCTGAGCTTTTACGAACCGATCGTTTAACGGTGGTCGATCAGTTTCAGGTAGATTCTTGCAAAACGAAGGATTTATTGAAAAAATTGGAAACAATGAGTTTTGCCGCAGGATTGATTGTGACCGATGAAGTTGATCGCAACTTGGCCTTAGCTGTGAGAAACATTCCAACCGTTGATCTTTGCTCAGCAAAAGAGATAGACCCGGTGAATTTAGTATCCTTTAAAAAAGTAATTATAACGACAGCCGCAATTAAGGCTATAGAGGAGTGGTTAAAATGATAAACGAAGAGCGTTTAACGCAAGTACTGTTGGCGCCTTACACTTCTGAGAAGTCAACTCGCATTGCAAATAAATACCGACAAATTATTTTTAAAGTATTAAAAGATGCCACCAAAGAAGAAATTAAGCAGGCTGTCGAATTATTATTTAAGGTTAAAGTTAACGCCGTTTGCGTGTGCAACGTGAGAGGAAAAACTAAAATGTTTCGGTTCATGGCTGGCAAACGGAAAGACTGGAAAAAAGCCTACATTGCTTTGCAAGAAGGGTATGATATTAATTTTGCCGGTGCTGAATAGAAAAGAGGAAAATAAATTATGGCACTTGTATCGTCAAAACCAACATCACCGGGCCGCCGTTTTGTTGTCAAGGTTGTTCATCCGCATTTACATAAAGGCGCGCCATGTGCAGCCTTAGTGAAAGGGATTAGTAAAACAGGCGGACGTAATACCGATGGCCGCATGACCAGTCGTCATCGAGGGGGCGGTCATAAACGCCTTTATCGACAAATTGATTTTAAGCGAATGGATAAAGACGGGATTTCTGCTGTTGTCGAACGTATCGAATATGATCCTAATCGTACAGCACATATCGCGTTATTATTGTATCAAGATGGCGAAAGACGTTATATCATTGCGCCGGAAGAATTAAAAGCGGGCGATAAAGTTCAATCGGGAATTGAAGCGCCTATTAAAACAGGAAACTGCTTGCCATTAAGACATATTCCTGTCGGCACTGTTGTACACTGTGTTGAATTGAAATTAGGAAAAGGTGCCCAGTTAGCACGTAGCGCAGGAACATCGATTCAAATTATTGCTCGAGAAGGTCAATACGCAACGTTGAAATTGCGATCTGGCGAGCTCAGAAAAGTTTTAGTGGATTGTCGTGCTGTGATTGGTGAAGTCAGTAATTCACAACATAATTTACGTTCGCTCGGAAAGGCCGGTGCTTCACGATGGCGAGGAATTAGACCGCACGTGAGAGGTACAGCCATGAATCCAGTTGATCATCCGCATGGTGGTGGTGAAGGACGCACGAAAGGTGGCCGTCATCCTGTTTCACCTTGGGGTCAACCAACGAAGGGATATAAGACGAGAAAGAACAAGCGTACAGAGAAATATATTGTACGTCATCGCAGTAAAGATAAAGGTTAATTTTAAAAGAGGTTAAACACGTGGCGCGATCAGTAAAAAAAGGGCCTTTTATCGATGTGAATTTGCTCGATAAAATTGAAAAAGCTCGTAAAACAAATAGCAATAAACCCATCAAAACATGGTCTCGTGCATCCATGATCATTCCATCGATGATCGGGCTGACTATTGCCGTTCATAACGGCCGTGATTTTGTGCCTGTTTTTGTGACAGAGGAAATGATTGGTTTTAAATTAGGCGAATTTGCGCCCACACGAACATTTAAAATGCACTCAGGGGATCGAAAAGCAAAAGAAGCCGCTGAAGCAGCACAAAAAAGTTAATTAAGAGGTATTTGAGCGATGGAAGTTTTTGCACTATTAAAAAACGCGCGTTTTTCGCCCCAAAAAGGCCGACTCGTTGCGGATCAAATTAGAGGGTTACCAGTTGATAAAGCACTTGATTTATTAGCTTTTAGCCGAAAACGCGCCGCGAAAATTATACGGGAAGTGGTTGAGTCAGCGATTGCCAATGCGGAACATAACGAAAACGCAGACGTTGACGAATTGTATATCTCGACGGTTTATGTGGATGGCGGCCCTACTTTAAAACGTATTAGTCCGCGAGCAAAGGGCAGAGCCGATCGAATTATTAAGAGAATGTGTCATATTACAGTTAAGGTCTCGGACAAAAAAGAGGATAAAAAATAATGGGTCAGAAAGTACATCCCTACGGTATACGATTAGGCATCATTAAAAATTGGGTATCTCGATGGTACATGAGCTCGAAAGAGTATCCTGGAACAGTCGTCGCTGATTTAGGTGCACGTCAATATTTAGAAAAAAAATTAGCCGCAGCAGGGGTCAGTCGTATTGAAATTGAACGATTGGCACGTAATGCGAAAATCATTATCCATGCGGCAAGGCCTGGTGTGATTATTGGAAAAAGCGGCCGAGAAGTTGAAACGTTAAGAAATGACGTTTATCGTATGCTGGGTGTTCCTGTTCAGATGAACATTGAAGAGGTCAAAAAACCCGAATTAGATGCAAAGTTAGTGGCCGAAGGCATTGCGGCTCAGTTGTTAAAACGTATTGCTTTTCGTCGAGCGATGAAGCGTGCGGTGACAACAGCCTTACGCGCTGGCGCGAAAGGGGTCAAAATTTGTGCCAGTGGTCGGCTGGGTGGTGCTGAAATTGCGCGTACGGAATGGATTCGTGAAGGTCGTATTCCTTTACATACCTTTAGAGCAGATATTGACTACGGTTTTGCAGAGGCAAAAACGACTTATGGCATTATCGGCGTTAAAGTATGGATATTTAAAAACGAAGTATTAGGGAATGAAGACGATAAAACGCAAAAGCAGGCTGATAGATAAGCTTATTCGAGAATAGGAGATAGAAAGGTGTTGCAACCTAAAAGAAGAAAATTTCGAAAAGATTTTAAGGGCCGCAATAAAGGGTTGGCCACGCGAGGCAATCGGATTAGTTTTGGCGATTTCGGTATGAAGGTTGTCGAGCGCGGTAGTATTACAGCGCGTCAACTGGAAGCGGCAAGACGAACGATTAGTCGTCACTTAAAAAGAGGCGGACAAGTTTGGATTAGAATTTTTCCTGACAAGCCCGTTACGAAAAAACCTTTAGAAGTCCGTCAAGGTAAGGGTAAAGGTAATGTAGAATACTGGGTTGCTGTTGTGAGACCCGGAGCAATTCTATTTGAAGTTGGTGGCGTGCAAAAAGAGTTAGCGTGGGAAGCTTTTAAATTAGCTGGCGCTAAATTGCCGCTCAAAGTGACTTACGAAGAAAGAACGGTGATGTAATGAAAACCAGTGAATTAAAAAATATGTCTGCTGCAGAGCTTAAAAAAGAATTATTGGAGCTCTGTCGTGAATCTTTTAAATTGCGTATGCAAAAAGCAACAGAGCAGTTAACCAAAAGCCATTTGTTAAAAAATGTAAAAAAGAATATTGCTCGTGTTAAAACCATTTTAAGCGAAAAAAATAAGTAGGGTAGTATTATGAGCGAGACGAAAAATCAAAGAGCGCTAGTCGGTAAAGTGATCAGCGATAAAATGGACAAAACAATTGTTATTGCCGTTGAAAGTCGCGTCATGCATAAAGCGTACGGAAAAATTGTAAAAAGGACGAGAAAGTTTCATGCGCACGACGAACACAATGAAAGTCATATGGGCGACTTGGTTAAAATAATTGAAACGAAGCCTATATCAAAGACAAAAGCGTGGACGTTAGCTGAAGTGATTGAGAAAGCGCATTAATTTAATTTGATGTGTTTTAAAAAACAATAGGTAAATCCGCCAGATGATGATAATATCGCCGCTCTTTAAAATTGGGCGGTAGATGAGAACTGAGCTGTTTCGCCAACGTTTTTTTAAGAGCATTGTCGAAACAGTTTAAGCACGTAAGACGTTAAGAATTGGAGAGAAAATAATGATACAAACGCGAACGATGTTAGAAGTTGCCGATAATAGTGGAGCGCGGCGAGTCATGTGCATTAAAGTCATGGGCAGTTCTCGTCGACGTTATGCAGGTATTGGCGATTTGGTAAAAATCTCTATTAAAGAAGCTTTACCGAGAAGTAAAGTCAAAAAAGGCGAAGTGCATAATGCCGTTGTCGTCCGAACGAGAAAAGGCGTACGTCGTCAAGATGGTTCGCTTATTCGGTTTGATACGAATGCGGTGGTTTTATTGAATAATCAAATGCAGCCTGTTGGCACGCGTGTTTTCGGGCCGATCACACGTGAATTGAGAGATGCTTATATGAAAATTATTTCATTGGCTCCGGAAGTTTTATAAAAGCGAGAAAACTATGAAGCAGGTTAAATTAAAAATTAAAAAAGGCGATCAGGTTACCGTTATTGCTGGAAAAGACAAAGGTAAAGCGGGCGCAGTGATCGGCATAAAAAAAGTATTGAATGGGCGTTCTCGATTACTGGTTGAAGGCGTTAACAAGGTTAAAAAACATGTTAAACCGAATCCTCAGAAAGGCGAGCCTGGCGGCATTCAAGAACGAGAAGCTTATTTGGATATTTCAAATGTAAAAATATTCAATCCTATCACCCAGAAAAGCGATCGCATAGGGTATCGTATTTTAGAAGATGGACGCAAAGTTCGTTGCTTCAAATCTTCTGGTGAAATGATTGATGCGGATAAAGGTTAGGTGAACTCATGGCGAGATTAAAAGAGCACTATCAGAAAGAAGTTATTAAACAATTGATGGCGCAATTCGGCTATAAAAATATTATGCAAGTGCCACGCATCCTGAAGATTACTGTGAATATGGGTGTTGGCGAAGCGGTCGCTGATAAAAAAGTATTGGATTCAGCGGCGGAGAATTTGATGTTGATTACCGGGCAAAAACCCATAAAAACCCATTCTCGGACCTCTATTGCGGGATTTAAAGTTCGCGCTGGATGGCCCGTTGGATGTAAAGTAACCTTGCGTCGCGATCGCATGTACGAATTTTTTGATCGCCTGATCAGCATAGCGATTCCTCGCATTAGAGATTTTCGTGGTTTTAGCTCGAAATCATTCGATGGTCGTGGAAATTATAGCTTTGGCATTGGCGAGCAAATCGTATTTCCAGAAATTAATTATGATAAGATTGATGCGATTCGAGGCATGGATATTACGATCACAACCAATGCTAAAACAAATCAGGAAGCATGGGCATTATTGCAAGCCTTTAATTTCCCACTGAGAGAAAAATTCACATTTACAAATGAACAGACACAGGGCAAATAGTTATGGCAAAGTTATCGGTAACAGCAAGAAATAAAAAGCGTCAAGCCTTAGAAGAAAAATATCGCGCGAAGCGAGCAGAATTAAAAGATCTCGCTAGGCAATCGTATGTTCAAGGAGATATTCCTTGGGATATTCATCGGCAACTTCAAGAGATGCCCCGAAATTCTAATTTCACACGAGTGAAACGTCGATGTCAGTGCTGCAGTCGACCCCGCTCTATTTATCGGAAGTTTGGATTGTGTCGATTGTGCTTAAGAAAATATGCGATGATGGGTTATGTGCCCGGTTTAGTGAAGGCGAGTTGGTAATTAAAGAGGTATAGTAATTATTTATGAGTAATCAAGATCCAATAGCGGACATGTTAACGAGAGTGAGAAATGCCCAAATGGCAAAACTCGCAGAGGTCGTTATGCCGGCTTCTAAACAAAAAGCAGAAATTGCGAAATTATTAAAATCAGAAGGCTATATTGCAGACTATCAAATGATTGAGCAAGGCGCGAAAACTGATTTATTAATTAAGCTGAAATATTTTAACGGAAAGCCAGTTATTAGCGCGATCAAACGCGTGAGCAGACCGGGTTTACGTTCTTATAAAGCGTGCAAGAAATTACCCAAAATTATGGGCGGATTGGGAATCGCAATCATTTCAACACCTCAGGGTTTAATGACGGATCGAGCTGCAAGAGCAGCGGGTGTTGGTGGTGAAGTGATATGTTATGTTGAATAAAGGGTCATAAGATTATGTCACGAATTGCAAAAAAACCTGTTGCTGTTCCAAAGAATGTGGAAATTAAAATCGAAAAGCAAAAAGTGTTTATGAAATGCCAAAAAGGGCAAGCGGAATACGCTATTCCAGAGCAAATTTCCGTTGAAAAAACAGAGGCTGGCTTGAAAGTGAATACGACGGTCGATCCGAATCAATTGCCAGCAAAAGAGAAAATAAAGTTAAGAGCTTTATTGGGTACGGCAGTAGCTAATTTAAAGAATGTCCTTGTTGGCATGACTACAGGATTCGAACGAAAGCTGTTGCTCGTTGGTGTGGGTTATCGCGCACAAGTTCAAGGGAAAAAACTGAATTTGAGTTTAGGTTTTTCTCACCCGACAACGTACGATATTCCAGAGGGAATTACCATTGAAACGCCGGTGCCTACAGAAATTGTTATTCGAGGAGCCGATAAGCAGCAGGTGGGACAAATTGCTGCCAACATTCGTGCAGTAAGGCCGGTTGAGCCATACAACGGGAAAGGGGTTCGTTATAGTGACGAAATCGTTATATTGAAAGAAACGAAGAAAAAGTAGGATTAGCCCATGAATAAAAAGGTAGCGAGATTAAAAAGAGCTAGGCGCGGTAGAGAGAATATTAAGCGATTAGCGGTACCGAGATTGTGCGTGTATCGCACATTGCAGTATATATATGTTCAGTTATTTGCTGCTGAGGGCGGACATGTTTTAGCCTCTGCTTCGAGCGCAGAAAAAGCGTTCAAAGCGGGAGAGGCCTTAACCCCGATTAAACAAGCAGAGAAAATTGGCGCAACTATTGCTGAAAAAGCGCTTGCTTTAGGGATTAAAAAAATCGCTTTCGATCGTTCTGGCTATAAATATCACGGGCGCGTTAAAGCGTTGGCGGATGGAGCTAGAAGTGCAGGATTAGAATTCTAATAGGCGTAAAATTATATTTAGGCGTTTGAAGAGGTTAAATGAATATGGCGAAGAAAACGGAATCACAAGAGCAAAATGCTGATACGTTAGATAATCGAGTGGTTGAAATCAGAAGAACAACTAAGGTAAGAGAAGGTGGTAGAGACTTTAGTTTTTCGGCGATTGTTGTCGTAGGTGACGGTAATGGACGTGTTGGTTTTGGTCGGGGAAAAGCGAAAGAAGTCGTTGTCGCCGTTCAAAAAGCCAGCGATAAAGCCAGAAAAAACATGGTTAAAATCCCATTACGAGGTAATACATTACAGTACAATATGACTGGCAAATATGGCGCTACACGCGTTGTTATGCTGCCAGGTGCACCTGGTACGGGTATTATTGCCGGCGGCGCAATGCGTCCCGTTTTTGAAGTGCTCGGTGTCAAAAATGTGATTGCGAAATGTATTGGATCTAGCAATCCGAATAATATGATTCGTGCCATGATGAAATGTTTAGAAAATATGCTGACGCCAGATTTAGTGGCAGCAAAACGAAATAAAACCGTCGAAGAAATTTTAGGGTAAGCGCCATGAAAAAAAAGCAGAAACAATTGAAAGTTACTTTGATGAAAAGTAAATATGGCCGAGTGAAAGGTCATTTGGAATGTGTTAAAGGATTGGGTTTACGCCGCATTCGTCACACGGTCATTCTTGAAGATACACCCAGCATCCGTGGCATGATTACTAAAATTTCATACTTACTAAATGTCGAGGAAGTTTAAGATGTACTTAAATGAATTAAAACCGGCAGCCGGCTCTAACAAAACGTTTAAGCGATTAGGTCGAGGCATCGGCAGCGGAAAAGGTAAAACATCAGGTAAAGGCCATAAAGGGCAAAAAGCGCGATCAGGCGGGATTCATAAAGTCGGATTTGAGGGCGGACAAATGCCGTTACAAAGACGATTACCTAAGTTTGGATTTCACTCTCTGACAGCGTTTTTAACGCAAGAAATTCGTTTGTCTCAGTTGGCTAAACTCGAGGTAACAGAAATTGATTTTGACGTGCTTAAAAAAGCAAAGTTGCTTAAATATACGACGAAAAAAGTCAAAATCATGTTAGATAAAAACAAAAAAATTGAAAAAGCGATTGTTGTCAAAGGGCTTAAGATTTCTGCCGGCGCTAAAGCGGCTATTGAATCAGCCGGAGGCAGGGTCGAGGATTAAGCTTAAATGGCGAAAAATGCTTCTAAAAATAACACATCACTCTCGCAAGGTGGATTGTCTGAATTAAAACGACGCATTATCTTTTTATTGCTGGTTTTATTTATCTATCGTGTCGGTGCTCATGTCCCGGTGCCAGGACTCAATCCAACTGCTTTAGCGAATTTGTTTAATGCGCAACAGAATGGCATATTGGGATTGTTCAATATGTTTTCTGGTGGCGCGTTAGGCCGATTTACCGTTTTTGCTTTAGGTATTATGCCTTATATTTCCGCTTCTATTATTTTGCAATTATTTTCAGTCGTGTCTCCTAAATTGGCAGAATTGAAAAAAGAAGGCGAATCAGGGCAAAGAAAAATTAATGAATATACGCGATATGCCACCTTATTGTTATCTTGCTTTCAAGCGGTCGGTATTTCTAAAATGTTGGCGGCAGGCGGCATTGCCTTAAACCCCGGTATTTCTTTTTACATGATTTCAACCTTAACCTTGGTGACGGGTTCTATGTTCTTAATGTGGTTGGGAGAGCAAGCGACAGAAAAAGGGATTGGGAATGGCATTTCGATGATTATTTTCGCGGGTATTGTCGCTGGATTGCCGGGCGCTATTGCGCGCACCTTAAACCAAGTGCGACAAGGGCAAATGCAGGTCATTACCGTCTTGCTGATTATTGCTTTTATTTTAGCGATTACCGCTTTTGTAGTTTTTGTTGAGAGAGGCTTACGTAAAATCACGGTGCATTATGCAGCCAGACAGCAAGCCAATCGTATGTATGCGGCACAAAAATCGAGTCTACCGTTGAAAATCAATATGGCAGGCGTTATTCCGCCTATTTTTGCGAGTAGTATTCTTTTATTTCCAGCCAGTTTGGCGCAATGGTTTGGCCAAGGGAAAGGGATGGGCTGGCTGAATCAAGTAGGGTTAGCATTACAGCAAGGGCCTTTACATATTATTATTTTCACTGCCGCCATTATTTTCTTCTGCTTTTTTTATACGGCGCTTGTTTTTAATCCGAAAGATACAGCCGATAATTTAAGAAAATCAGGTGCATTTATTCCGGGTATTCGTCCTGGCGAGCAGACGGCCGGTTACATTGATACTGTTATGACGAGACTCACTTTTTTTGGCGCGCTTTACATTACGATTGTTTGTTTATTGCCGCTGTTTTTAATTTCTTCTTGGAATGTTCCCTTTTATTTCGGTGGAACTTCTCTGTTAATTATCGTGGTTGTTGTGATGGATTTAATGGCGCAAATTAATGCACATTTGCTCTCGCATCAATACGAATCGCTATTAAAAAAAGCGAATCTGAAGGGTGGGATGAGTTTGTTGAAATAGCGAATTATCACTGTGATATTTCGCGATTAGGTCGAACCATTATATTGGGGATAAGGTGAAACGATGAAAGTAAGAGCTTCAGTTAAAAAAATTTGCCGTAATTGCCGCGTAATTCGGCGACATGGTAAGGTCTGGATTATTTGCACTAATCCAAAGCACAAACAGCGACAGGGATAACGCTTTGTGAGAAAACATAGCGCTTGCGCTAATAAGAATGGACAGATTATTTTTGGTAAGATATACTTACACGCCTTTTTGCAAGCGAGAAAGCGCGTAAATAAATCCGTAAAAAGCGAAGATATTTGAAGTGATTAGGAGTATATAAATGGCCCGTATTGGTGGAGTTAACATACCAGACAAAAAACATCTTGTGATTGCATTAACTGCAATATTTGGTATTGGCAAAAGTCGCTCATTAAAAATTTGCGAGGCAGTTGGCATAGAGCCTTCCAAAAAAGTACAAGATATTTCAGAAGCTGATTTAGAAAAAATTCGCGCGGAAATCGCGAAATTTAAAATTGAAGGAGATTTGCGGCGAGAGGTTGCGCTGAATATCAAATCGTTGGGCGAAATAGGCGCTTACCGAGGTATTCGTCATCGACGCGGATTGCCTGTGCGTGGACAGCGCACGAAGACCAATGCGCGAACTCGCAAAGGGAAAAGTAAAAAGAAGCAGAAATGATAGGATCGTAATTCGTTTTTAAGAGATAACTAATAGGAATGATTACATGGCAGCGAAAAAAGAAGACAGTCAAGAAACTAAAATAGCGAAAGCCCCCGCGCGTAAAGGCGGTAAGAAAAAGCAAGTATTTGAAGGGGTTGTCCATATACGCTCGACGTTTAACAATACCATCATTACAATCACTGATTTGCAGGGTAATGTGCTGGGATGGTCTACTTGCGCAAAAGTAGGCTTTAAGGGATCCCGAAAAAGCACACCTTTTGCCGCTCAAGTGGCGGGCAGTGAATTGGCTAAAGAAGTCATTGAGAAATTTGGGTTAAAACAAATTCATATTAAAGTTAAAGGTCCTGGTCCTGGCCGAGAGTCAGCAATTCGTGCAATCGACGGGTCTGGCCTGAAAATTTTATCGATTGAAGATGTCACCGGCGTGCCACATAATGGATGTCGTGATCCTAAAAAAAGAAGAGTTTAAAACAATTTAGTAAAGAGGCTTAAATGGCTAGAAATTTTAGTCCACGCGGACGTATTGAGCGAAGAGAACAACAAGATTTATCATTGTTTAGCGGCGTGACGCCCCGTGAATCAAAATGTAAAGTAAGTGTTGCTCCGGGACAACATGGTGCTAAACGTGGGAAGTTATCTGAATATGGTAAGCAGTTCAGAGCGAAGCAATTAGCGAAACGCATGTATGGTGTTTTGGAACGACAATTTAAGACATATTTTGTAAAAGCGAGTGCGATGAAAGGCTCAACGGGTGAATCACTTCTCCGTTTTTTAGAAATGCGCTTGGATAATATCGTCTTTCGATTGGGATTTGCCCGTACTCGAAAAGAAGCCAGACAGCTTGTTTCTCACCGTAGTATTTCTGTGAATAATGGCAAAGAAATTCGAACCGTGAATTTGCCTTCCTACCAGCTTAAAGCGGGAGATGAAGTTATTATCAGAGAAAAATGCCAAAAACAAGGACGTATTCAACAGGCGATGGAAATGGCAAAACAACGCGTTTTGTCCGAGTGGCTTGATGTGAAACCGGAAGAATACAAAGGGATTGTCAGACGCATTCCAGAACGTAGCGAGATGCCGCTCGAAATTAATGAATCGCTTATCGTCGAATTGTATTCTAAGTAATAACAGAGGTAATGAAGGTATGTATCATAAACCCGATGAATTTTTGACGCCGAAAGAGATAAAAATCGAGCGTATTTCTCCTTTTCACTCCAAAGTGACCTTAGAGCCTTTAGAAAGAGGTTTTGGGCATACCGTTGGTACGGCAGTGCGTAGGATTTTATTAGCGGCTATGCCGGGGCATGCCATTACCCAAGTGCGTATCGAAGGTGTATTGCATGAATACAGCACTAAAGAGGGGATGGAAGAAGATATCATTATCGTCCTGCTGAATTTGAAAAAAATCGCTTTAAAGTTACCGATGGATAAAACGGAAGCTGTTTTAAGTTTGAAAAAGAAAGGCGCTTGCGTTATTACAGCGGCTGATTTAGCCGAGCAAAATAATGTTGAAATTTTAAATCCAGAACTGGTGATTGCGCATTTATCGTCGACCGGTGAATTAAATATGGAATTAACCGTTCGTCGTGGTCGTGGATATGAACCCGCACAAGAAAGAGCGCTGCTAACCGAAGGTGAGGAAAAATCAGCGGGTGTGTTACAACTTGATGCAAGCTATAGTCCTGTTAAGCGCATTGCTTACACAGTGGATAGCGCTCGTTATGAAGGGCGAGCCGATTTAGATAAATTAATTCTGGATATTGAAACGAACGGCACCATGGATCCTGAAGAGGCGATTCGTCGCGCAGCAACGATTATTCAGTTGCAATTGGCCGCATTTGTTGACTTAGATAGTGATCTGTTAAAAGAGCCGGTTAAAGAAGAAGAAGAGTTCGATCCCATTTTATTAAGACCGGTTGAAGATTTGGAATTGACAGTACGTTCCGCGAATTGCTTAAAAGCGGAAAATATCCATTATATTGGAGATTTAGTTCAACGTGCAGAATCTGATTTGTTAAAGACGCCGAATTTAGGTAAGAAATCTTTGAATGAAATTAAAGATATTTTATCTGCAAGAGGATTATCATTAGGGATGCATCTTGCTAATTGGCCACCTTCGTTTTTACGCGATGAAAAGAAAGAAAAAGAAACCGCTCAGCTAATTGAAGCACAAGTAGCTGAAGATGAGAAATTAGCTGAAGAATAATAAACTGTTAATGGAAGGAATGAAATTATGCGTCATCGTAAAAGTGGTCGGCCCTTAAGCCGAATGTCCCAACATCGAAATTTGATGCTTCGTAATATG